>JAEZWE010000210.1 GCA_023420435.1 Bacteroidota bacterium | reverse complement strand
GTTCTAGACTTTGCAAATTCATCCACCGTAAAATACAGTTTTGCAATTTCTAATTGGGTGTATGGATCTTCATCTGCATATTTTGAATAATTTAACAAATCTTTTGCAGCATCAGCGTTTTGCTGATAAACAATATTATAATTTGCGTTGGCTTTATAAGCTGGAGCATATGTTGGATCAGTAGTTATTGCCTGATTAATTTTTTCTTTCGCTAATTTCCATTGTTGAGCAGCCATCCATAAAGTTCCCATTCTTGTATATACAGAAGCCTTATTTTTAGCGACAACAGCGGCTTTATCATAAGCTGTCATAGCATCTCCAGGAAGTCTTTTCAGTCGGTAAGCATCTCCTAAAGTATAATAATAATGAGCCGGAACTCCATTTTTCTGTGCTCTTTCTACCGCTTTATTTAAAAAAGAAATGGCTAAATCCGGAGCGTTTGTATTTTCATACATCGTTAAGGCTTCAGCAGCTCTAAACAATACTTCGTCATCTTTTTCTCTTGAATCTTTGACGATATTTTGAATTTCTGAAATTCCTGATTTATCTCCTTTTCCAAGTTTTACAGTGGCTAATCCAATCTTATTCAAATAGGATTTGGAATCGGCTGCTAAACCTTTATTAAAATATTCCTGAGCTTTAGCAAAATTAGGTTCACTTTGACTTAAGTATGTGTTTCCTAAATAAAAATAATTTTCTGCAGAAGGAGATTTAGCCAACATGTCTTCGAAATTTTTCTTAGCTTTTGCATATTTGTGACTATCGATGCTGTTAATCCCATCTTGTAAAGTTTGCGCAAATGCAAAATTAGTAAGGAAGGTTACCGCAACTCCTAAAGCGATCTTTCTTGGTAAATTCATTATATATTTCATTTCTAATTTATTCTTTTTAAAAATTTTCGGTAATTGTTACGCAATTACCAGACCAAAATTTGATTTATTGGATTTTTTGAGAGTATTTTATCGCATTTCAACTTCTCTTCTATACATATTATAGGGTTGAAGTCCCTCTTTTTGTACAATTTTCTGTCCTAAGTGGGTACAAGAAAACCGGATAAATCCATTTGCGATACTAAAATTTCCTTCGTTCGTAAGAAAATATAAAATTCTGGTAAACGGATAAGCCATTTTTCGAATGCTTTCCGGATCCGAAGTGTAGATTTTACCATCTTTTAAAACGGATAAAATCTTAACATTTTCTCTTAGGTTTTGAGATTCTTCATCATAATCTCTACTCAAGGTATTGAGTGCTATAACCCCAATTTTATCAGGATATTTATTGAGTTGTTCAATAATATTTTTGTTTCCGTTAATAATAGAAAATTTCAATTCTGAAGGTTTCTTTCCGAATTTTGAAGCAATAAAATTCAAATTACTGGAGTTGGTTCCATCAAAAATTAAATTTTTATTTTCGGAATATAGTTCATTTTCAATTTCCTCCATCGAAATCTGGTTTCTTGCAGAATTTACAGGAACAACAAACAAAACTGCGTCCGCTGCAAATTTGGCTGGTTGAGGCTTCATATCGATTAATCTTTCGAATTCGCCAACTTCTTTTGTGGTTAATTCCCTAGACATTACAATAGCTCCTGCTTTATTTTTCAAAAGATCTATTAAAGCAAAATCCTCCTTAGTTTTAATTACAGAAAGTTTGGTATCGGGATAATTAATCATATAACCATCTGCTAAAGCTTCTGTAACGCTAAAAAAAGAATCATCTACGAGAATTTTAAGATTTCCTGAATGATAAGTTCCTGCAGCAGCTTCCTCTTTTTTCTGACAAGATAATAGCGTCAATAAAATTAAAAAAATTGAAAGTTTAATTGTCTTCATCTTTATTAGCATTTCTTAATCTATAAATCGCTCTTCCTATTCTAAAAAAACCATACAAAATCATTAAACCTCCTAAAGCATAAGCAATATTTGGCTCAAGCTCGGTAAAAAACCATTTTTTAAATAAAACAAAAATCCCAAGAACTATATAAAAAAATCCTGTGACTATTGACAGCCAATTTAACATCATAATAAACTTAGTTTAAACAAGAAGAGAAACATCTGCGTGTTTCTCTTCCATAATTTATTTAAAAACGAATTACTCGAACTGCATGGTTAAAGGTAATCTAAAACGATAACGAACTGATTGTCCATTAATTTTCGCAGGCGTCCATTTATTTTTAATGGATTTCACCGTTCTTATAGCTTCATCATTAAAAGTTCTGTTTGACCCTGAAGCTTTTACATCGGTTATAGAACCATCACGTTCAACAACAAAAGTGATTTCAGTTTTTACGGTTCCTCCATCACCATCCATAACGCTTGTGTCAAAGTTATTATTCACTTTCGTTCTGAATGAATTAATACCTCCTGGAAATTCAGCCAATTGCTCCACTTCGTTGTAAACTTGGGTTTCACTAACTTGTGGTTTTACCTCAACTGTAGCCGTTTTTCCGGTTGAAGGTGGTGGTGGTGGTGGTGTATAACTCGGAGCTTTTACACCTTCCTGATTTTGCAATCCTGTTGTAGTTTCCAACTGCTTTGTAATTGGCGGGGGTGGAGTTTCTACTTTTGGGGCTTTTTTAGGTTCCGGCACCACATTCTGAATAACTTCCACTTTTGGTTCCTCTTTTGGTGGAGGTGGTGGTAGAGGTGGTTCTTCTTCTTTCGGTTGCTCTATGATTTTATCTTCCTGTAAAACTTCAACAAGATTGGCATCAACTTCTGTCTTTGCTTTCGCATTCATTTGCTGAATAGTTAACACAATAATAGGTGTAACTACCATAGCAACGAAAAGAACGGTTCCGATAATAAATGCTCTTGTTAGAATTTTCGGATATTTCTTTCTTAGATCATAAGCACCATATTCTTTATTTCTATTTTCAAATACAATTTCGTCTAAAGAAAGACGATCATTGTAAATTGTTTCATCAGCCATATTAATAAAATTTATGGTAATAATTAATTTGTAGCTGCAGGAGCTGTTGCACCTCCAACTTTTTTATCATACACTGCTAATTCCCACGTTTTTGGATCTGTAACACCATACATTTCACTCTTGGTAATAGCCATTTCGTCTAGGATATCAACAAAATTTTTGTAAACAGCATCATCTGTAGGTTTAATGATTACTGTAAATTTTGTAACATCCGCTGCATTAGCTTTAGCCTGTTTAATCACATTTCTAATTCCCTCTCTATCGAAAGTAGTTTCATTAAGCGTTGCATCAGTTAATGATGTATTATCTTGCTGATGCCAGAAAATTCTGTTATCCTTTCCTAACAAAAGAGAAATTGAATTTGAGAGTTTAATCTCTGTATCTGGTGATTTTTGATTTTCCTTTGGTTTTGCAGGAAGACCTAAATCCATTACATTCGGTTTGCTGAATGTCGTCGTGAACATGAAGAAGGTAATCAAAAGAAAACCCAAATCCACCATTGGTGTCATATCAACCCTTGTACTCTGCTTTTTGGAGCGGACTTTGCCGCCTTTTTCGCCTTTTTCCTGTACTTGTACTTCTGCCATTATCTATAAGTTTTATTCGGGATTACCACCAACTTCTTGCGACGTTATCAGCCAGAATTTAAGAAAATCAATATCTCTTAAACCTTCAAATAAAGCTTTAACACGTGGATACTTTGTAGTAACATCGCCTTTAATCGCTAATTTATAATCAGGATTTACGGCTAAACTTTGTTGTACCCAATCTACTAATTCTTTTTTTGTACTGTCCATAGGAATTCCTGTTGGACTTTTATATGCTTTCCGTTCTTCATCCGGTAAATTCAGAAAACTTTTTAACTGAGACATCGGAACTCCAACAGCCTGAACTTTCGTAAATGCTACTTTTTCCTGATCTGTAAAAGTTAAGTTATATTTCTGTGCCATGTTATCCAAAACCTGCATTCTTTCTGTTCCATTTTCAACGGGCGTAAAATAGAATTTTCCGTCCGGTGTTGCATCAATGGTCATCAAACTTGCGTCCGGTAACAATTTTTCCGAAATTGAAGAAGGCGGTTTTATTTGCTCAACATCCGGTTTCTTAAACTGTGTGGTTAAGATAAAGAATGTAAGAAGCAACCATGCAACATCACACATCGCAGTCATATCTACAACTACAGGGTGTCGTTTTGGTTTTACTCTCGCCATTTTATTTTTATTCTTTTATTAAACTTCTTATTTTATTACAAATTTTTTGCCGAACTCTTAATGATTGAATTCTGCGAATGATTGTTGAATTGACATGGCAATCTCATCGATTTTATAAGTCAAAGCATCAATCTTAGATGTAAAGAAGTTATAAAGAATAATTGCAATTGCAGAAGTACCAATACCTAAAGCAGTATTAATAAGTGCTTCAGCAATACCTACAGAAAGTGCCGCTGAATCCGGAGTTCCTCCTCCAGCTCCTAATGCGAAGAATGCACGAATCATCCCTAATACCGTTCCAAGAAGTGCTACTAATGTTGCTACCGTTCCTAAAGTGGAAAGAATCATCATATTTTTCTCTAACATTGGCATTTCTAATGTTGTAGCTTCTTCAATAGACTTGTTCAAAGCAGCCATTTTTTGCTCCTTGTCCATTGTTGTATCGTTAGCCAAAACTTTATAAGTAGTAAGACCTTCTCTCACAACGTTTCCAACAGTTCCTTTTTGTCTGTCACATTCTTCAATAGCCTCATCAATTCTGTTTTGGTTTAGTAAACTTCTTACTTTAACAACAAAATTTTCAAGGTTTCCGTTTCCTTTTGCTTTGTTAAGAACCAAGAAACGCTCAATTGAAAACACAATTACGGTAATCATAAAAGTTACCAAAATAGGTACAATAAAACCTCCCATGTAAACCATTCCCATTGGAGATTCTGGATGTAAATCTTTGGAAGTAATATCTGTAAA
Source organism: Bacteroidota bacterium (assembly GCA_023420435.1). Lineage (GTDB taxonomy): Bacteria > Bacteroidota > Bacteroidia > Flavobacteriales > Weeksellaceae > JAEXBA01. Next base: position 9,200 of record JAEZWE010000210.1, on the reverse strand, counting down.
AGCTACAGAAGCTACCCCATCAATTCTTGGATCCGCTTTAAAATTTGTTGGACTACCAAAAACAAAAAGATAAATTAAAATACCAATAACCAAAAGTATTGGTAAAATGATTGCAGGATTAAGACCTCCCGCTTTTTTAGCAACTACTTGCTCTTCATTGTTTGAAACATTCATTTCCATATTAAACTAAATTATAATTGTTATTTTTTAATGTTTTGTGCCGTAAAATAAATACAAAAATTCTGTTGATGCAAGGATTTCAACAAATCTTCATTGTTTTTTTTCAATATGAACTGATATTAATATTGAAAAATTCGCAATTATTTTAAGAATAATTATCTGAGTTCCGAAAATATTTATAATTATTTATAAAAAATTAAATTATCGAGATTTTTTTTGCGAATTATTTAATTTTCCAACTGTCTTTTTAAAATTGTCAGATGACAATATTAATAATTTTTTTAGGAACGATGATTATCTTTTTGGGAGAATTTCCTTCCAATTGCTTTATGACTCTTTCATCCTTCAAAGCAATTTCTTCTATTTGCTTTGCATCCAAATCTGCTGCCAATGTCAATTTAAATTTCATCTTTCCATTAAAACTTACCGGATATTCAATTTCATCTTCTACCAAGTAACTTTCTTTGAGTTCTGGAAATGCCGCAAATTCAATACTTTCTTTATGTCCTAATTTTTCCCACAATTCTTCACAAATATGTGGCGCATAAGGTGAAATCAGGATGGCCAAAGGTTCCAAAATTGCTCTTTTATTGCATTTTAGCTTTTGTAATTCGTTAACAGCAATCATAAATTGCGACACTGAAGTATTAAACGAAAAATTTTCAATATCGTATGTGAATTTCTTAATTAAGTTATGCAATACCTTGCATTCTTCCTTTGATGGCTCATCTTCTGACACGGAAAAATCGTCGCCATCAAAATACAAATTGTAGAATTTCTTCAAAAATCCGTAAACGCCAGAAAGTCCTTGGGTATTCCAAGGTTTGGATTGTTCTAATGGACCGAGAAACATTTCGTACAAACGCAAACAATCGGCTCCATATTCCTCGCAAATATCATCGGGATTAACGACGTTGTATTTCGATTTCGACATTTTTTCGACTTCGCGCTCTACAATATATTTTCCATCTTCGAGAATAAATTCTGCATCCGCAAATTCAGGTCGCCATTTTTTAAAAGCTTCTGTATCTAATTCGTCGGTTGTTCCCTTTAGTAAAGAAACATCAACGTGAATTTTTTGAGTTTGATATTCTTTTTCTGAATATTTAGAAACGTATTGGTTCGTTCCTTCCATTCTGAAAACAAACGCACTCATCCCCAAAATCATTCCTTGGTTAATGAGTTTTTTAAACGGTTCTTCTTGCTCAATAAAACCTCTGTCTTTCAAAAACATATTCCAAAAACGGGCGTACAACAAATGTCCGGTTGCGTGTTCGCTTCCGCCAATGTACAAATCCACCTGTCCCCAATAATTGGACAATTTTTTTTCGGTGAAAACCTCATCATTTTTCGGATCCATATATCGCAAGAAATACCAAGAACTTCCTGCCCAACCTGGCATGGTAGAAAGTTCAATGGTGAAAACAGTTTCATTATCAATTAAATCTACCGAAACCACTTTTTCTTCCATTTCGTCCCACGCAAAATTTTTCGCATTTCCTAAAGGCGGATCTCCGTCTTCAGTTGGTAAATATTTTTCCACTTCCGGCAATTCCAAAGGTAAAGCTGAAGTGGGAAGTGTATACGGAAAACCATCTTTGTAATAAACAGGAACGGGTTCTCCCCAATATCTTTGACGGGAAAAAATCGCATCTCTTTGACGGTAATTAATCGTTCCATGACCGATTCCCCGATTTTCGATCTCGTCGATGATTTTGGTTTTGGCTAATTCGTAGTTTAAACCATTTAAAAATTCAGAATTTACGCAAACCGAATCTTTAGCATCAAAGGATTGTTCTTGAATATCATTATCGTTTTCAATCACATTAATGATTTCCAATCCAAATTTTTTCGCAAAACGATGATCTCGTTCATCATGAGCCGGAACAGCCATCACCGCACCTGTTCCGTAACCCATCAACACATAATCCGAAATATAAATCGGCATCTTTTTGTCGGTGAATGGATTCAGAGCATAACTTCCCGTAAAAGCACCGGAAACGGATTTTACATCCGCCATTCTGTCCCGTTCTGTTTTTTTAGAAGTTTCTTCGATATATGAATCGACTTCTGCTTTTTGTTCTTCAGTTGTTAGTTTTTGAACCAAAGGATTCTCCGGAGCAAGAACCATAAAAGTTGCACCAAAAATTGTGTCAGGACGAGTAGTGAAAACTTCAATTTTTTCTCCATTTTCAGTATCAAATTTCACGGAAGCGCCTTGCGATTTTCCAATCCAATATTCTTGGGAATCCTTCAAGGGTTGTGGCCAGTCAATATTATTTAAACCTTGTAGCAGTCTTTCGGAATAAGCAGAAATTCTCATGCTCCATTGCATCATTTTCTTTTGAAAAACTGGATAACCACCACGCTCGGATTTTCCGTCTTTTACCTCATCATTCGCCAAAACTGTTCCAAGCGCAGGACACCAATTCACGGTAGTTTCTGCACGATAAGCCAATCTGTAATTCAACAAAATATCTTGTTTATCCAAATCGGAAGCGTTTTTCCAATCTTCGGCGGTAAAATCCAAAATTTCATTTTGCCCGGCGTTTAAATTATCAGTTCCATGATTTTCAAAATGTTCAATTAAAGTGGAAATTGGCTCTGCTTTATCCGTCGATTTGTTATACCACGAATGAAATAATTCGATAAAAATCCATTGTGTCCATTTATAATAAGACGCATCTGAAGTTCTCACTTCTCTACTCCAATCAAATGAAAATCCGATTTTTCGTAGTTGTTCTTCGTAACGGTTAATATTCGTTTCTGTCGTAATTGCAGGATGTGTTCCTGTTTGAATCGCGTATTGTTCCGCAGGAAGCCCAAAAGAATCGTAACCAATTGGATGCAAAACGTTGAAGCCTTGATGTCTTTTGTATCTCGCATAAATATCTGACGCAATATAACCAAGAGGATGTCCAACATGTAAACCAGCTCCAGAAGGATATGGAAACATATCCAAAACGTAATATTTTGGCTTGTCAGTTTTGTTAGACGCTTTAAAAGTTTGGTTTTTTTCCCAGTTTTTCTGCCACTTTTTTTCTATCTGCTTATGATCGTAGAACATTTTTAAAATTTTTGATTTTTGAGTGCTAAGTTTTGAATTTAGACTGACAAATTTAAGTTTTTGAAATGAAAAAGTCCCCATCAATATTGACAGGGATTTCTGATAAAAGATTTATATAATTTTTTTTAATAATAGGTAATATCTAAAGTAGTATCTGGTGAAACAATTTTAGTTGGATAATTATCTGCATCGTATGTGTAATTAACTGTGTAGCCAGTTCCGGCAACATTCATATTCAGAGCATTTTCACTTGAAAAACCTGACGCACCAGAATGTATCAAATCTAAATTACAATTAGCCAAATTGAATTCTAAAGGCAAAGTATTGAAAGGGTTATGTTTGGAATCAAAATTAGAAAATGTCGTTACAATGTTAAGCGGAATCATCCCTTGTAAATTAAGCGTCCAATTAGTAAGATTGTTTCCTGAATGTTGGAAAGTTCCTGTAATAGTTCCTGTAACTGTCGTTGTTCCTGCTTGATAAAAAGTAGTTACTGCACTTGCAATTTTTCCTGCATTGTAAGTGTAATTTGTAATAAAATCCTCAACAGCAGCACCATCGGTTCTAGTCCCATTTGTTTGAGTTAATTGACCTCCAGTATAAACAAGATTTGACACAAAAACAACATTCGGATCACCTTGAATTCCTTTTCCTGTAATTTTAGTAATTTGATTTCCTGTATAATCAACAGTATAAGATATTGAATTATCTGAAGAGTTTACCGAAGTAAGTTTGTCACCATTATATACGTAATTCACAAAATAAGCAGGATCTCCTGTATCCTGAACTTTTACCTGCTTCATTTTTTTAGAAGAAGGGCTTGGGTTGGTAGGGTTTCCAGTTCCAGGAGCTGCACCCACTTTAACCAAAGTATAAGTTTCTGAATGATATACATTAGGTGTACTTTCTTCAATTCTAAAATTCATGCTGTTTTCTAAAATATCAAAAAGCTTCCCTTTGTCTTGAAAAGTTATATAATTAATCGTGATATCTCCTGTTGAAGCATCAAAAGTGTAAGTGAAAGTTTCATTTTCCCATTCCACACATTGGTTATTCATCAATCTTTTAATGATTTTCTGACCGGTATTATCTGCATTAAAAATCCATCTGGATTCCTTTTCACAATCCGTATAAACAAAAGTATCAGAAACTGGATTCGTGTTATTTGTAACCGTTGTTTCTACCATTTTTATAGGCATCCAGGTTCCTACTATTGAGTATGTAGGTGCTACAGTTTCATCATCATTACAGCCAATAACTGTAAATAGAAGCAATCCTACAAAAAGTATCAGTAATTTTTTCATTTTATAAAATTTTAAGCGATAAAAATAAGATTATTTTTCTGAAATTTAACAAATTTCATTCTTACTTCTTAAAATTTATCTCCACCTTTCCTGTAAAATTTCCCTGCGTGGTAGAATATTCAATATCTTTCTCGATAACAAGTGCTGTGGAAGATAAGCTCTTCACTTTCACATCTTCACTGGTTCCATTGTCGGTTACTGTAATTATTTTATTATCAGAATTATAAGAATAGGTAAAACTTTCCTGGATAAGGGACTCACAAGTTCCAGAAGTATCATCTTTCACTAATAGAGATCCGGATTGATCTGCATTTAAGTTTAGAAAAGATTCTTTGGTACAGGAATTATCTTTAGTTTGGGAAACAGGAAGCGGCAATCCATTATAAACGATACTTCCATTAACGGTCATTTTTTCTGCCATCCAATTTCCTTCAATGGAAGCCTCATTGTCATCGTTGGAACAACTGTAAGTAAATGACAATACTGAAGCTGTTAAAATCAAAAATATATTTTTCATTTTTATAAATTAAGCGCTGTAAAATTACATTTATTTATAAACTGGGCAATTTATTAATTTTTTTAATCAACAAACCCAATTATTTTTGAATATCCTTCATTATTTTCTGTACAATAATTTCAGAAGAGTTGGGTTGCGAATTCACAAAATCGTTTGCTTTCTTTCCCATTTCGGTTAGTATTTCCGGTGTTTTTAAAAGTTCCAAAATATATTTTCCAGCGATAAATTCATCTTCAAAAGATTTTGCTCCATGATGAGCAATTAATGCATCCGCTTCCGGATTTTTTTTGTACCTATTTCCAAAAAAAACAGGAATTCCAAAAGTAGCGGCTTCCAAAATATTATGAAGTCCTTTGGAATGAAAACCGCCGCCAACAAACGAAAAATCAGCATAAGAATATAATTTTGAAAGCAAACCAATACCATCAATAATCAAAACCTGAGATTCTTTTAAATTTTCGAAATCCATTTTTCTTAATTCCTCAACACCATTATTATTTACCAAACAATCCCAAATATTGGAATACAAGATTGCTTTGGGAAAAGTTTGTTTTAAATTTTCAACGTGCCCTAAATCGTGTGGTGCAATAATAATTTTCAAATTTTTGTTTTTGGACAAAATCTGAGCAATTCTTTCTTCCGATTCCCAAGAACTTCCTATAACTACTAATGATTTTTGATTTTTGAATTCTGAAATTAGTTCAACAAAATTATCACGTTCCCGAAGTTTTTTTACCCGATCAAATCTGGTATCTCCTGCAATAGAAGCGTTATCAATTCCTATGGTTTTTGCTAATCCGTAAGAAGTTTTGGTTTGATGAAAAAACCAATCAATATTTTTATTCAACATTTTACGAAACCAACCTCCGTAAGGCGAAAAAAACACCTGATTTTCATAAAAAAGCGCAGAAATAACATAGATTTTTGTTCCCTTTTTTTTCAAATATTCAAGCAAATTATACCAGTAATCATATTTTACCGTGAAGAAAATTTCTGTTTGAAAATGATCTGTAAATTCTTTTATCCATTTTTCTAAATCGAAAGGAAGATAACAAACCACATCTGCGATATTCTTTCTATTCACTACATTTTCATAACCGGAAGGCGAAAAAAAAGTAATCAAAATTTTATGATTTGGGAATTTTTCTTTCAATTTTTCTAAAACCGGCAAACCTTGTTCATATTCTCCTAAACTTGCTGCATGCATCCAAATTACGCGGTCATTTTTAGAAATTTTCTCAGAAATTCGGTCACAGCTTTGTCTTCTACCTGCTAAACCACGCTTTAATTTATAATTGAACAGTGCGCCAATTCTCATTCCGAAAATGAGTAGAGAAATGAATATGTTGTATACTGATTTCAAACTAATTTAATAAAAATCAAGCAGATTTCTTTTGCGGTGTTGAATAACTTGAATATGCTAGAAATCCAATCAAGACCAAAAATAATAAACCGAGAAATAACCACATATTTGAAGACAATTTAACTGCGTTTCCAAGTGCAATTTCAATAGTTTCATAAGTTAGATTAGCAAATAAAATCATCAAAACAAAACACATCACGTGTGCAAAAAGTTTTATCAAAGGTGTGTTTGCTTTCATTTCGTCAGGCATATTAAAATATTGCGGTTTGTTTGACAGATATGTTAATAATGCATAAATCGCCACATTGATCCCAACTTCTAACCAAATCATATTTTTATTTCCAAAACCATCTGCAACACCTCCTGCACCAAAATGAGTCGGTATAATTTCAGGAAGTTCAGGATATTTCAAAATAACGTATGAAATTACTGAAACTAGAATTAAAATATTTAAAACTATAAAAATCCAAATAGCTGATTTCATAAAATTCTTTTCACAAACCTCAATTTATGGGTATGTTTTTTTAACTCATTATTATAAATTCCTGAAGAATCTAAAGAATCAATCCGAACTTTTCCAAAAGCGTGAATTAACTCGTAAGAATTCAGCATAATTCCGACATGATTTATTTTTCCTTCTTCATTTTCGAAAAAAGCCAAATCTCCGGCTTCACTTTCGCCTAAAAAATCGATTACTTCGCCTAATAAAGCCATTTTTTCTGAAGTTCTTGGTAAAGCTATTTTATGAATTTTGAAAACCAACTGTACAAAACCTTCTGCATCAACGCCAAAAAAACTTCTTCCTCCCCACAAATACGGTACATTTAGAAATTCTTTAGATAAATTAAGAATATTTTCTCGAACATTATCAGATTTTTCAAATTTTTCAATGGGAAATTCCACCTCAGAACCAATAGAAAGCAAGCTTCTGCCTTGCTCCAAATCATAAACACCGAAAGGTTCTGTAATGAGAAATTTTTCAGAAATTTCAGAAATTTCGTTCAAATTGCTAGTTTTCATCCAACCTTCAGTTTTATCAAAATCCATTCTGATTTTCGAAAAACCATCACTGGATTCTAAAATTTCGCAGGTTTCACCATAAAGCATTTGGGAAATCATTTCACTTTGCTCAGAATTTTCCTTTCTGATAGGTGAAATAAGAACTTGGCATTGTGCTGTCATATTTATTTTACTCTCGCAGATTTTTCGTTTTTAAAATTACTTTTTTCTTAAAATATTTACACCATCCCGCAAAGGTAAAATTAGATTTTCAAAATCTTTATCTGCTGCAATAAGGTTGTTTAATTCTTTAATTTTTTGGGTAGAAAGCTTTTTCGGGTTTTCTTCCAACACTTTTCCATACCAAAGAACATTATCAAAAATCACCACGGAACCCGATTTTATTTTCGGCTTAATCAATTTCAAATATTCTACATAATTTTCTTTGTCGGCGTCAATAAAAACCAAATCAAAAACTTCATCAGTTTTTTTCAGAAATTCTTTTGCATCCTGAATTCGGAAATCAATTTTCTCTGAAAATTCACTTTCTGCAAAATATTTTTTCGGAATGTAAGCTAAATCTTCGTTTACATCCAACGTAATCAGATTTCCATTTTCTGGTAAACCTTCCGCCATGCAAAGTGCTGCATAACCTGTAAATGTTCCGATTTCCAGAATTTTTTTTGGCTGCAAAATTTTGGAAATAATAGTCAACAATCTGCCTTGTTGATATCCCGAAATCATATGAGGCTGCGTGGTTTTCTGATAGGTTTCGCGACGCAATTTTTTTAGAATTTCCGGTTCTTCCGAAGCATGATCTTCTAAATACCGATCCATTTCCGGATTTTTCTCTTCGAAAAAGCTCATTATAGTTGTATTTTCGGTCAAATTTAGGCAAATCAAAATTAATATCTTTGCGCTATGTTGAATCCAGAAATTTTTGAAAAAAAATTGCAGAAAATCTGTCCAAATTTTAAGGGCAAGTCCTTTTTATTGGCTGTTTCTGGAGGTGTTGATTCTATGGTTTTGGCGCATTTGTTTCTTGTTTCAGAATTGAAATTTGAAATTGCTCACATTAATTACAAACTTCGGGCTGAAGATTCCGATCTTGATGAAAAATTGGTGGAAGATTTCATTAAAAAAAATCAGATCAAATGTCATATTTACGAAATTTCAGAAAAAGATCAAAAACCTGAAAATTCAGTTCAGCTTTGGGCTAGAAACCTGCGCTACGATTATTTTTTCAAAATTTTGGAGAAAAAAAATTTGGATTTTATCGTTACTGCCCATCATTTGAACGATGAGCTGGAAACTTTTCTGATTAATCTTTCCAGAGGTTCCGGAATTAAGGGTTTAAGTGGAATTCCCGCTAATGAAAATAAAATTTTGCGCCCGCTTTTAGGATTTTCAAAAAGTGAAATTTATGATTTTGCCGATGAAAATAAAATTGAGTTTCGTGAAGATAAAACCAATGCAAAAAACGATTATTTGCGAAACGAATTCCGCAACAAAATTGTTCCTGAAATTGAAAAAATATCACCCAATTTTTTAGAGCAGTTTGGTGATTCTATTTCTTACTTACAATCTGCCAATCAATTTATTCAAGAGGAAATTAATAAGATCATTTCTGAGATTTCAGGAAATTTTGATTCAGATGAATTTTCCATCAATAAAAAAGAACTGTTAAAAAAAGAACCTTTTATTTCTTCAGAAATTATTAGAAAACTAGGTTTTTCAGGCGATGTAATTCATAAAGTTCTTTCAGCAGAA
>JAEZWE010000164.1 GCA_023420435.1 Bacteroidota bacterium | reverse complement strand
GTCATGTTTATTGATTTGAAATTTGAAGTTTGAGATTTAAAATTAATCACAACTCCTATACTTTTTCGATAATTACGTCTGGATTTTGTTCTAAAATTTTCTGATAAAATAATTCCTCATTTTCGGGAGTGATGTACAAATCATTTTTATATCGAGCGAAAATAATTAAACCTTTTGTTGCTGTTCCGTATTTGTGAAGTCCACTCCACATGGTTTCTCCTTTTCGGATTTTTGTGATTTGCGAGACGTCGGTTTTGTACCAATTAAAAAAATTGATGATTTTTAATTCACCATTTTCAATCACAATTTTCATATTGAAAAAACTTGATGAAATCACCAAACCAAGAAACAAAACCAATCCCCCCATCACATAAAAAGCCATTGGATCTTTTTCTACAATTGATGTAAAAATGGCAATTCCCAACAAGAAAATCATCAATCCGAAATAAAGAATTTGGAATGTTTTGTCCATTTTTTGTGTTTTGAAAACGGTTTTCTGCATAAGTTTTTTATGAAAATTTTGAAGTTTTAAAGATATTCAATTTTAAAAATAGAAACAAGCAAAACTAAATGCCCTATCCAAATAGGGCATTTGCATTATTGATTAACTATTATCAGCACACTAACTTTGTGATAGAAATTCAACCAAAAATTATCAATCTTCAAATTTTATGTTATGAAAACTACTTTTTTAAATTTCAGCTTACTTTTTCTATCAGTTTTTATGATTCTAAATTCTTGTAGCGGCAGTTCTGATGATGACGATTTACAAGATGACAACACCAATTTTTACTTAACCGCAAAAGTTGGCGGAAACAATTTTTCTGCAGATTTAAGCGATCCTGCAACTTGGGGCGCTTTTAAATATCATCCTGGAACATTAACGATAAGCGTTCCTGATGATGTTGCCAATGTTGGAAACGGAACTATGATGATTAATATTCTTAGTGGCTACAATGGAAATGGCACTTATAAAGTTGGAGTTGGAGCCACAGGAAATAATTATGCAAGATATACCACAGGTTCAATGTCCACTGGTAATATGAATTCCTGGAATGCCGAAACTGCACATAATTCTACAGGAACGGGAACTGTAACAGTAACTTCTGACGCTAACAATATTGTAGAAGGAACTTTCAGTTTTACCGGTGTAAGTTCAGATACTACTTCAAAGCAAATAAGTGAAGGGAAATTCAGATTAAAAATTTCACAATAAAATTTCTAAAAATACGGGTGATGAAATCATTTTTACAAATATTCACAATACTTGCTTTTCTAATTTTTGGAAAAAGCTACGGGCAAGCTGATGGAACATTGGACACTTCGTTTAATCCAGGAACAGGAGCTGACAATAATGTATGGCAAAACTTTGCGCTACCTGATGGAAAAATTTTGATTGCTGGAGGATATAATAACTTCAATGGAAATTCTTCTGTACAACGCATTACACGTTTAAACTCGGACGGATCTATTGATCCTACATTTATTCCAGCCACAGCACCTAATGGTATAGGAAGTTATAATGGCCAGTTGGTAGCAGTGCAAAGTGATGGAAAAATATTGGCAAATCATTCCGAGCTGGATTTCGTTCGACTTAATACCAATGGTACACTGGACACAAGTTTTTCAGGTGGCTATTTCAATAATGTAATCCACGACATCGCACAACAGTCCGACGGAAAAATTTTAGTTTGTGGACGTTTCACACAATATAAAGGCTTAGTCGTACCTAATTTTATTCTAAGATTAAATCCCGATGGAACTCGTGATGCTTCTTTCAACACTATTGGAGCAGGTTTTGCCGGAACCGCTACTCCTGTCGCAATTGATGTTATGGCAGTACAAACCGACGGTAAAATTGTTGTCGGTGGAAATTTTGAAACATATAATGGGCAACCTCAAAGTTTTCTTGCAAGATTAAACACTGATGGAAGTCTAGATACATCATTTAATGTAACAACGCAATTTAGTACTGGTTCTGGAGTTCTTGATCTCGCAATTCAATTTGATGGAAAAATTATCGTCGGTGGAACTTTTACTTACACCTCCGCAGGACAATCCAAATACAATATAGTGAGACTCAACACGGATGGAACTCAGGACACAACTTTTGATGTTGGAGCATTTAGTCTTGGAGGCTATACCTGGACTTGCGGAATTACAACAATACTTCCACAGGCAAGTGGAAAAGTTGTTGTTGGTGGAACTTATACTGCCTACAATGGACAACTTCAAAAAGGTATTGCTCGTCTTAACAATGATGGATCTCTTGATTCTACATTTAACACAGGAACAGGTTTTACCGACCTTTCTTTCTTTCAAGCTCCAGAGGTATATTGTTTATCAATGCAACCTGACGGAAAAATAATAGTGAGCGGAAATTTTAAAAGTTACAACGGACAATCCATCATTCGTACCGCTAGATTACATTCCTCAGGTCCACCTGCTGCACCAAGTAATTTAACAGCAGTTCCTTATAATAGCATTTTATTGAACTGGCAAGATAATTCTAATAACGAAGATGGATTTAATATTTACAGTGCAACTAATATCAATGGACCTTGGAGTTTAATTACAACAACAGCTGCCAATACCACCTCATATATTCATTCCGGATTAACTAATGGTGTTGAATATTTTTATAGAGTTACTGCTTTCAATTCTAATGGCGCATCATCTTACTCAAATACTTCTAGCGCCGTAGAAAACACTTTAGCCGTTTCTGAAATAGATCGTGAAAAAATGATGATTTATCCAAATCCAGCTAATGGTTTTGTGAAGATTAGCAACATACACCAAAATTCTAAAATTATAGTGTATGATTTGAGTGGAAAAATTGTTCATTCCGAAAAAAGTAAAGCATCAGAAACTACCATCAACTCAGAAAATTTTGCATCTGGTGTTTACTACGTATTGATTGAATCTAATGAGGGGAAAATCACTAAAAAAATAATTGTTAAGCACTAAAAAACCATGAAAACTCAAATTTTAAAAATAAAGAAGATTCTATCTTTCTACAAAGAAATTCAAACCAAAGAAATATTTATAAATACAATTTGATGAATTAAGTTTAACATGCTTTTTCTGTCAATGGCAGAAGAAGTTTAAACCACTAAAAAATGTTGAATACCATTACTCTTGTCATTGTTGTATTACTGCTGGTTTTAATTTTTCTGTTATTTTTTTTCCTTTTCACCCATCCCAAGAAAACCAAAGAAAAAATAAAATCGCTCGAAAATACTTTGGAAGAAAAAAGTAAAATACAGCAAGACCACCATCATATCCAAATTTTGGAAAATGATTACAACGCAAAAGTAGATCACGCCAGAGAAACTCTAAACCGTGAAATATTTGAACTACAGAAAGATTTATTCGAAAAAATATCTAAAAAACCATAAAAAAATTACCGTTATGAAAACGTATTTCACTCTTATTTTCTTTTTTATTTTCTGCATTTATCAATCACAGAAAATTACTTTTGATTTAGCTTCAGATCCAACGTATAAAGTAGAATATTTTGGCGCAGTAAAAAATGGCAAAGCCAATGGTACAGGTACAGCAACATTGTATAAAAATGAAAGGGTTATTACCAATTACGTTGGGAACTGGAAAGACAACGACATTGAAGGAAAAGGAAAAATGACCTATATAGAATCTGGAGATAATTATGAGGGCGAATTTTCAAAAGGTCTTAGAAATGGTAAAGGCATTTATACTTGGGCAGACGGAAAAAAATATGACGGAGAATGGATCAAAAATTTTAGAATTGGAAAGGGAAAATTAATTTATCCATCCGGAGACTATATTGAAGGTACGTTTGAAAATGACAAGTTAACTTCTGGAACCTCTATGTTTGTTGCTGCGAATGAAAAATATGTAGGAACTTATCATAATTGGTACAGAAACGGAAAAGGAACCTATTATTTTAGTTCAGGAAATGTTTATACCGGAGATTGGATTTTAAACAAAAGAACTGGTAAAGGAAGTATGATTTATGCTAATGGAGACACTTATGAAGGAGATTATGTTGATGACCAAATTCAAGGTAAAGGAACTTATATCTTTAAATCTGGTGCAAAATACATTGGAAGTTTTTCAAATGGTAAAAGAAATGGTTTTGGAAGTTATTATTATGCGTCCGGTGATATTTATGAAGGTAATTTCACAAACAGCAAATTGGAAGGCAAAGGAAAAATGATTTATAATACTGGATCAACCTATACCGGAGATTTTCAAAATAATGAAGCCACAGGCAAAGGAATTATTAATTATAAAGACGGCAGCAAATACGAAGGAGATGTACTCAATTCAAAACCAAATGGCTTTGGAAAACTATTTTATGCTGATGGAAGAGTTTCAGAAGGTTTCTTCGAAAACGGAAAATTCAAAAGTTCAACCAAATAAATAAAAATCATGAAAACAATTCTTACAATTCTCATTTTTTCAATTTTTGGAATTTTCAATGCCCAACAAAAACTCAATTTCAGCAGAGCCAGTTATGATCAAGACAAAGTGGAATATTTTGGCGCCGTAAAAGACGGAAAAGCCAATGGTTATGGTGAAGCAACGATATACAAAGACGGTAAACTAAAATCAATTTACAAAGGAAACTGGACAAATAATGATTTTAACGGAAAAGGAAACATTACCTGGACGGAAAGTGGAGACACTTACGATGGAGATTGGGTTTACGGAGCCAGAACAGGAAATGGAAAGTATATCTGGAAATCGTCCGGAACTATCTACAACGGACAATGGGCAAACAGTTACCAACATGGAAAAGGAACAACAACGTGGACCAAAGGAGATCAACATGTTGGAGACTATAAAAACGGAAAATTTGAAGGAAAAGGAACTTATCATTATTCTGTAGGCGATGTTTATGTTGGGGATTGGACAAACGGAGAAAGAACAGGTTACGGAAAATACACCTTCAAAAGTGGAAAAATTGATGATGGTTATTTTGAAAAAGGCGTTTTTAAGGGAAATCAAAATATGGCAACAAATTCCAACTTAAACTCCACTGCAAAAACATTCGCAAACAATAACTCCGATGCTTTAACGGCTTACAAAAAAGGTTTAGAATATCGCAGAAATGCACAAGACGATTTAGCGCTGGAAGAATTTAATAAAGCACTTATTCAAAATCCTAAAATGAAAGAAGCTTATTACGAAAGAGCCATAACCTATTGGTACATTGCTGATGAAGCTGATTATATGGGAATTAGTGATGATTTTGAACGAAATATAAGAAAAGGTATTGCCGATCTTAACAAAGCCATTGAGTTGGATCCAAATTACGTAGCGGCTTATTATGAAAGAGGTAATTTTTATTTTGATTTATTTGATAATGAAAAAGCAATGGCGGATTATGGCAAAGTAATACAATTGGCCAAAGATTTACGCCCTTATTCATTATTATATTTCAACAGAAGTCTTATTTATTCCGGTAAAGGAGATAAAATAAATGCAGATAAAGAAATGCAGAAATATCATGAAATCTTAGGACGAAACACGCAAGCTAAATAATACCTTCTCAAAAAAAACTTAAACCGATTACCGAAAAATAAAGAAAAATCAACCCAAAAAAGCCAAAAAAAACAATTCCATTTCAATGAAAAATTTCTGTATCTTTATCTTACACAAAACCACAAATGATGATTCGCATTGCCATTGCAGAAGATAATTTCTTTCTAGCTAAAGCCATTCAAGAGAAACTCTCCTTTTTTGAAAATCAGTACAAAATAAAATTTATCGCCGAAAACGGAAAAGTTTTTTTGGAAAAACTCGAAGAAGATCAAAATATCGATCTTATTTTAATGGATATCGATATGCCACAAATGAACGGAATTGCCGCTACCGAAAATATCAAAAAAAAATACCCGCAAATAAAAATTCTCATTCTGACAGTTTTGGATAATGACGAAAATATTTTCAATGCAATAAAAGCAGGTGCAGATGGTTATTTGTTGAAAGAAGTTTCGCACGAAGAACTGGATAAAGGCATCAAAGAAACCTTGGAAGGCGGTGCTGCAATGAGTCCTTCCATCGCTTTTAAAACTTTGAAATTATTGCGAAATCCATTTCAGGAAAATACAGTAACCGAAGTTGAAGAAGTGACGCTTACTGAAAGAGAAATTGAAGTTTTGGAACAACTGAGCAAAGGATTGAATTACAACAAAATTGCCGAAAATCTTTTCCTTTCACCTTTTACGGTAAGAAAACACATCGAAAATATTTACCGCAAACTTCATGTACATTCCAAATTGGAAGCCGTAGAAAAAGCGCGTAAAGACAGAATTATTTAGTTGGAAAATCCCTATGAATCCACTTTACAAAATTCAATATTTTTTTAAATTTTGGGCATTTCTTTTTCCTGTATTTATCTATACTCAAAACCCAGAAATGGACAGTTTGAAAAACGTAGTTCAGACTTCCAAAAACGATTCTTTGGTTATTGATGCTTACAATAAACTCTTTTTTTCAACGGTATATTCCGACAAAAAAACAGCAAAAAATTATATCGGTATTCTTTCCAAAATGGGCGAGAAAAATCCCTATGCAAAAGCAAGAGCTCATAATTTAAAAGGAATTTACCTGGATATTGAAGGAAAATACGATTCTGCAAAAATTCTTTATCTAAAAGCCATCCAAATTTCGGTCGGAAAATTTCCCAATGTGCAAGGATCTGCTTATAACAATTTGGGATTAATCCAATGGAACAGAGGTTCTTACTACGAAGCTTTGAAAAGCTACAACAAAGCCCTTCAACTTTTTGAAAAAACAGAAAATAAAAAATTATCCGCCAATGTTTTAAGCAACATCGGATTAATTTATGATGAAATTAACGATAAAAAAAGATTTGAAGATTACACCAAAAAAGCTTTAGGACTAAGAGAAGAAATAAAAGACGATTACGGAATTTCGGTGTCTTTGGTAAATTTAGCAAACTTATACAGTAAACAAAAAAAAATTGCTGAAGCCAAAGATCATTACGAAAAAGCCATTGTTTACAAAAAAAAGGTAAATGATGAAGTGGGTTTATCGCTTTTATATCACAATTACGCCTGTTTAGAATATCAAAAAAATAATTTTCAAAAATCCTTGTCTTTGCTGGATCAAGCGAAAAATTACTCTCAAAAAAGTGAAGGCGAATCCATCAATCAGCTTAATATTTTTCTGACGTATGGAGACAATTACATTCAGTTAAAACGTTTTGAGGATTTCAAAAAAATACTTCCCAAAATTGAAAGTCTCATCAAGAACCATCATGATGATAAAAGTTTAATGAACTACTACGACATGATGACACATTATCACGAAGTCACTAAAAATTTTGAAAAAGCTTATTACTTTGAAGGCAAAAGAGATTCTTTGGAAACCATTATGGAAAATGCAGAAGTGCAAAAAGCCATCAACCTTTACGAAACGCAATATAAAGTAGAAAAAAAGGAAAAAGAACTGTCACAAACCAAAAATAAACTGCTTTTTCAGGAATCTGAAAACCGTAAAAAAAACACCTATTTATTAATTTCCGGATTGGTATTGTTGTTTGCATTAATCACCGCTTTTCTCATCAGCAGAGCTCTGCGATTAAAAAATAAACATCAGAAAAAAGAATTCGAGTTACAAACTGCCATCGAAAAAATAGACTATCAAAATCGCTTGCAGGAACAAAGACTTTCCATTTCCAGAGATTTACATGACAATATCGGAGCGCAACTTACCTTCATTATTTCTTCCATCCATACATTAAAATCTACTTTTAAAATTGAAGATCATAACATTAATAATAAACTCAACAACATCTCTAATTTTACCAAAGATACCATTACCGAACTTCGCGATACGATTTGGGCGATGAACAATGCTGAAATTACCTTCTCGGAAATAAATAAAAGAATCCTGAATTTCCTAAGCAAAGCGCAAAACAGTTTCGAAAATGTGAATTTTACTTTTAATGTCGATCCTTCTTTAGAAAACATTAAATTTTCTTCTTCTGAAGGCATGAACATTTACCGTATAATTCAAGAAGCGGTAAACAATTCCCTGAAATATTCCCACGCAAAAAATATAAATATCGAGGTAAAAAACATTCAAAATGATATTTTAGTGGAAATTTTTGACGACGGAAAAGGCTTTGATGAAAAGGAAATTACGCCTGGAAGCGGACTTCTCAATATGAAAAAACGCGCCTCAGAGATTGGAAAAAATTTCAAAATTTTGTCCGAAAAAGGAAAAGGAACTTTGGTGAGTTTTGTTTTGAATAAAAATTAAAATCAATGAAAACCCACCTCTCAAAATTTATTATTTTTTTCGCTTTTGTTGTTTTCAACACTCTTTTTTCTCAAAGTCAAAAAATTATTGACAGCCTAAAACATGAGTTGAAAAAGAATCCTGACAAGCTTCAAAAAACGAAAATATATGGAAATTTAAGCTGGTATTACAATAGTATTTCACTAGATTCTGCGCTGCATTACGGATTATTATCTCAAAAATTTTCAAAGGAGATTAATGATGAAAATTTGTATGCACAAAGTTTAAGTGATTTGGGTGCGGTTTACTACTTAAAAGGTGAAATTGGCAAATCAACCAAATACTATTTGCAATCCTTAGAAATTAGAAAAAAACAAAAAAATGAAGATAGGATAGCGGCTTTACAGTTTAAATTGGGAAATAATTATTATCGAAGTACCGATTACAAATCTTCAATGAATAGTTATCTCAACGCATTAAAACATTATGAAAAAACATCAGACAAAACAACAGTTGCAAACTTAAAATCTAATATTGGAACATTATATTATGCTTTAAAAAATTATAAAAAAGCAACTGATTTTTTTTCTGAATCAATTGATTATTTCGAAGCTAAAAAAATCTACGCTCTTCTTTGCAATTCTTTAGTTGGACTTGGCAGTGTATATCACGACCAAAAAAAATACGATTTAGCTTTACAAAATTTTGAAAAGGCAAAGCATTACGCAGAAATTTCCGGAAACAAAGTAGCTCTCGGTGTTGCATTAAATAATATTGGAAATATTTACTTGGATAAAAAACTATATCAACTTTCGACTGAGTATTTATTAAAATCATTGAAAATTAGAAATGACGAAAAATATTTTGCAGAAGCAGCATCCTCAAAAATATCTCTAGCAAAAAGTTATAACTACCTGAAAAACTACAAAATAGCGAAGCAATACTTATTTGAAAGTTTGAGTTACAACAAAAAAAATGGAACAAACGAGAAAAATAATCAAATTTATCAACAGTTAGTTATTGCTAATGCCGGTATTGGAAATATTGACAGTGTAAATTTTTACCTGAAAAATTACATTGCAGCAGTAGATCATCAAACCAACAAAAATGTCTTGCAAATCACCTCTGATTTGGAGACTAAGTATCAGACCAATAAAAAAGAAAAACAAATTGAAAAACAAAAAGTTGAAATTGTTGAAAAGGAAAAAAACATCAAACAAATTTTAATTATTGGCGGCAGTATTTTAGGAATTTTATTGCTTCTCTCCTACTTAATTTATAATAATCAAAAACTAAAAAACAAACAGCAAAAACAAGAATTCGAGCTACAAACCGCTATCGAAAAAATTGAAACCCAAAACAAATTACACGATCAAAGATTGGCGATTTCCCGTGATTTACACGATAATATTGGGGCGCAACTTACCTTCATCATTTCTTCCATCGAAACTTTGAAATCGGCTTTCAAAATTGATGATGAAAAAATCAATAAAAAACTCAACTCCATCAGTAGTTTTACCCGCGAAACCATCACCGAACTTCGTGATACGATTTGGGCGATGAACAATTCCGAAATCAGTTTTGATGAAATGAATGCCCGAATTATGAATTTCGTGGAAAAAGCCAACAAATCTCAGGAAAATGTAAACATTAATTTCACGATTGATCGTCAACTCGAAAATTTGAAATTTACTTCTACAGAAGGCATGAACATTTATCGGATTATTCAGGAAGCGGTAAATAATGCACTTAAATATTCAGACGCTAAAAACATTGAAATTTCAGCTGCCAAAATGGAGGATGAAATTCAGATTTCCATTGCGGACGACGGAAAAGGTTTTAATAAAAATGAAATTATACTAGGAAGTGGTTTACAAAATATGCAAAAAAGAGCTTCCGAAATCGGGAAAAATTTCCATATTTTCTCCGAAAAAGAGAAAGGAACCCTTATTGATTTTACGTTAAGCAAAAAAATATAATTTTTTTTTCTTTTCTTAGAATACTTTTATTTACACAATTCACAACATTATTTACAACATCTCAAAATTCACGGTTTTAAAATCAATTTATCGCTAAATTTAAACCAACAAAAATCAAAAAAATAATGGAAGATTATTCTAAAAAAAATAAAAGTATTGCCGGTAAAACGGTTGTTATTACCGGTGCTTCCAGCGGTGTTGGAAGAGCTGTAGCCGAAGCTTTCGCTTTGGAAGGGTGTCGTTTGGTTTTAGCTTCACGAGGTGAAGAAGCTTTGAAAGAAACAGTAGATCTTTGCCGGGATTTAGGCGCTATAGCAACCGCAGTTTCCACCGATATTTCCAACGAAGAAGAAGTAAAAAATTTAGTGGACCAAGCGCTACAATTTAATGGGAGAATTGATATTTGGATCAACAATGCAGGCGTAATGGCAAGTGGAAAATTTGAAGAAATTCCTATGGGAACACAGGAACAACTGATAAAAACAAACCTTTTTGGTTATATGTATTCTGCATATCACGTTTTACCGATTTTCAAAAAACAAAACGAAGGTATTTTAATCAATAATGTATCCATAGGTGCTTTTATGCCGGCTCCTTACAGTGCGGCCTATTCTGCATCCAAAAAAGGAATTGCAGGATTAATGGAAACTTTGCAGGGCGAAATTTCAGATTTTCCGGATATTCATATTTCCAATATTTATCCGGGGATTCAGCGTTCTACGGGAAATCAGCATTCTGCAAAATATTCCGGATTAGATTTTAAAATCCCTCCTTTAGCTGCAGATCCGCGAGATACCGCTGCGAAATTTGTTGAACTGGCAAAAAATCCAAAAAAAGGAATGTTTCCGGATGCTGTTTCTTATATTTTGAAAACAGTTCATTCTTTAATACCTTCTACAATTGTAAACACCGCTTCTGCAGGAATGCGATTGATGATGAATTTTAAAAACGCACCTGCAGATCCCGGAAATATTATGACTCCTAGTGAAAATCCTCACCGAATTTACGGAGAAACAGCGCTTCCTGTTCCTTCCAAAAAGGTAAAAAATGCTTTATTAACTGGAATTGGATTAGGTTTAGGATACATGAT
>JAEZWE010000149.1 GCA_023420435.1 Bacteroidota bacterium | reverse complement strand
TTGCTCCACTACTCATTAAAAAATCAATGGAAATAAAAAATAATATTGTGGAAGTGGATTTTCAGGAAAAAAATATCCGAAAAACCCTGAATTTCGGACATACCATTGGTCATGCTTTAGAATCGTTATTTCTGAAAAAAGGGAAAACCATAAAACACGGAGAAGCGATAGCAGCAGGTATGATTGTTGAAATAAAAATTTCTGAAAAAATGGAAATTTTGACTGTTGAAGAAGCGAACCTATCAATAAACTGCATCAACTCTTTTTTCCCAATTTTAGATTTCTCTGCTTTTTCGAATGATGAAATAATGGAATTAATGATGAACGATAAGAAAAATACTGAATCAAAAATCAATTATACTTTGATTAATAAGATTGGTTCTGCGGTAATCAATCAATTTCCTTCCCAAGAAATGATAGTTGAAAGCTTGGAATTTTATCGCAAAATCAAGATTTAAATTCATTTTTTTTAAAATTTCTCTCACGAAAAGTGAAAATTCAACTATTTTTTCGAGCCCATTTGTAAACTAAAAATAAATTTATATATGTTATGAATAGTATTTTTTTAAAGCTTCTATTTTTCTGAATTTCAATTTTTTATCAAAAACAAATCTTTAATTAAACATTTGTTTTAATAATTCAATTCTTTCTCATTTCTATTTTTGGCATTTGATTTGAGAATTGTAACCCGTTCAATTGGGAAACAGCTTGTGTAAAGCGTATAAATAAACTGAGAAATTATATAAACCATAAAAACAGTTTGGCACAGTTTTCCAAGAGTGAACGCATAGTAAAATTTAAAATTAGAAAATCCTTAAAATTTAAAATTATGAAAAAGTTATTTTTAGGTGCGGCAATCGCAGTAAGTTCTTTAACATTTGCACAACAGTTTGGTATTAAAGGTGGAATGAACGTTTCATCGCTTTCAGAAGATGCTGGAATGGATGATGCAAAAGCTAAAATTGGTTTTAACGCTGGTGTTTTTATGAATGCACCTTTAGGAGCTGAATTCAGTATTCAACCGGAATTGATCTATACTCAGTTAGGTAACAAATCTACAAGTACAACTTCTGTACAAGCTGGTGGTAACACAATTTCTACAAAAACTTCAGGATCAATTAACCTTGATTACATTGCGTTACCAGTAATGTTCCAATACAATGCTACTCCACAGTTTTATCTTGAAGCAGGTCCGGAATTCGGATTATTGATGAGTGGAAAAGCAAAAGGAGATCAAACTGTAACTACAACAGACTCTAGTGGAACAGTTATCAATACTGCTTCTACTTCTGGATCAACTGATATAAAAGATAATTTAAACGATTTTAATATCGGTGTTGGTTTGGGTGCAGGTTATTATTTTACACCAAATGTTGGATTAACTGCTAGATATGTTGCTGGTTTTTCTGATATCGTAAAAGATAACAACGGAGATGCTGTTAAAAACAATGTTTTCCAAGTTGGTTTGGCTTACAAATTCTAAAAAAATCAATTCATCTAACTTATAAAAAAGGCTTTCAAAATTTTGAAAGCCTTTTATTTTTATCTAAATATTCGATTATTGAAAAAGTTCCGTTTCTTCTCCTTTTTCAACAGGATATTTTTCTGTAAAACAGCCAAAACAATGATCTGAACTTCCTAAAATTTCCTTCAGATTATCAATACTCAAAAATTCTAAAGAATCTACATCCAAATATTTTCGCAATTCTTCTGTGCTCATATTGGCCGAAATTAGATCATCTTTGGAAGGCGTATCAATACCCAAATAACAAGGAGCAATAATAGGCGGTGAAACACTTCTGAAATGAATTTCCTTTACTCCTGCATCTTTTAAAATTTTCACCAAACGCTTTGAAGTGGTTCCACGAACAATGGAATCGTCAATAATAACGACTCTTTTTCCTTTTATTTCACTAATAATGGGATTGAGTTTCAGATTTACAATTCTTTCTCTCATTTCCTGAGTTGGAACAATAAAAGAACGTCCGATATATCTGTTTTTAATCAAAACCGGACGAAAAGGAATTCCGGAAACTTTTGAAAAACCAATAGCTGCAGGAACTCCGGAATCTGGAACTCCGATAACAATATCTGCTTCTACAGGAGCCTGTTCCCAAATTTTTTCTCCGGATTTTTCGCGAACTTCATGAACATTAATTCCTTCCAAAGCAGAATCTGGACGAGCAAAATAGATATATTCAAAAGCGCAAATTCTTCTCTGGCAATCTTCTTTTACGATATAACTTTGCAACCCCTTTTCATTATCACTGGTATAAACAATTTCTCCAGGTAAAATATCTCTAACATATTGCGCTCCTACAGCATCTAAAGCAGCAGATTCAGAGGCAGCAACGAAAGTTTTCTCATCAATAACTCCTAAAACCAAAGGACGAATTCCGTGGAAATCTCTAAAAGCGAAAAATTTATTTCGGGTAACACCAACCACAGAATAAGCGCCTTCAATTTTTTCCATCGTAGCTTTTATAGCGCCACGAAGTCCGAGATCCAAATTTTTTTGAATTAGTCTTAAAATAACCTCCGAATCTGAAGTTGCTTTGAAAACCACCCCTTCTTCCTCCAGTTCTTTTTTCAGTTTTTTAGCGTTGGTTAAATTTCCGTTGTGTGCAATGGAAAGAATAATTTGGTCGTACTCATTTTTTGCAAAAAATGGCTGGAAATTATATTTTTTCTTGTCACCAGCTGTGGTATATCGGGTATGACCAATAACCGCATTTCCCATGAAAGTTTCCGGGTTTTTGATTTCCTTATAAACATCCAAAACCAATCCTTCATCTTTGATATTGAAAATTTTTCCGTTTCCCGCAACAGAAATTCCGCAAGCTTCCTGTCCACGATGCTGCAAAGCAAAAAGTCCAAATTGCGATAAGGAAAAAGTATCTAAATCACTTTCCGAATACAAGCCAAAAATTCCGCATTCTTCAGTAGGAGCATCTAGTTTTTCTTCCTCTTTGTTCCGGAAAAGGTTTCTTCCGTAAGGTCTTTGCTTAAACTGTTTTAAATAGTTTTGTCTTTCTATTTTTAAATTTTTCATTTTTTATTTTTCAGAAAAATTTATTTGTTAAGTAATTTTTTCAATCTTTCGTAGATTTCGACATAAGCCTCTGTAACTTCGCCCAAATCTCTTCTGAAACGGTCTTTGTCCAGTTTTTTCATGGTATCTTTATCCCATAAACGACAAGTATCCGGTGAAATTTCATCGGCAAGAACCATTTTTCCATCTGAAGTTTTACCTAACTCAATTTTAAAATCGACCAAAATGATGTTCATCTGATCAAATAAATCAATTAATATTTTGTTGATTTTATCGGTTAAAGCATACATTTCGTCCAAATCTTCTCTGGTTGCAGCTCCTAAAAAAATGGCATGATAATCGTTGATTAGCGGATCTCCCAGTTCATCTTTTTTATAACAAATATCAAAAATGGTTATTGGAGATTTGATACCTTCTTCCACTCCCAATCTTTGCGCCATACTTCCTGCAGAATAATTGCGAACGACCATTTCTAATGGGATGATATATACTTTTTTAACCAACTGTTCTCTTTCATCAATTTTTTTGATAAAATGAGTTGGAATTCCTTTATCATTTAAATATTCAAAAATTAAGGTGGTAATGGCATTATTCATTTCTCCTTTTAAATCTACCTGTCCTTTTTTCTGCGCATTAAAAGCTGTTGCATCGTCTTTGAAGCGTACAATAACCTCATCTGGATTATCCGTTTTAAAAACTTGCTTTGCTTTTCCTTCATAAAGCATTTCTCCTTTCAAATTCATTTTTTTACTTTTTATTTCTTTTTATATTTCTCTTATAATTTCACTAAAATTCCCAATAACACTGCGATTCCAAAACTCAGTAAAGTTCCTATCATAATGTATTCTGTTAGTTTTCTCTGTTTTGCTTCTGCCAAATCACTAAATCTGAAAACTGATTTTGCTGCGATTAAAAATCCTACACCTTCCCAATGATTCACCACAATAAACACAAAAACGAGTAGTCTTTCTAATATTCCGATATATTTTCCGGCGTTGGTAAGCGATTCTGTTTGAACTTTACTGTGTTCAACGGTTATTGGAGACCATGAAGAAAGCAAAATCTTAATCATCATGGATGCTGGTGTTGTAAGGAAAACTGCCGCTGTTAAGTATTTTAAAAGCTCTGGATTATTAAAAATTTCAAAATTTATTTCCTTTACGAAAACAGAAATTCCTAAAATCACCAAAATATGTAAAGCCTGGTCTATAAAAAACCATAATTTCCTTGTTTTAGGTTTTTGGAATTGAAGTTTTAAAGCATCAATAATAAAGTGAGTAATTCCTATTAAAACCGGAATCCACCAAAGATTAATATCCCACAAAAAAATAAAACTTAAAACTGCATGAATTAAAACATGCAAATAAAGATATTTACTTTTTAGCTGTTTTTTTTCTTTGTCTGCAACCCATGAATTTGACTGTAAGATAAAATCTCCGATAATATGTGCCAATATGAGTTTTGTGAAAATCATTTACAGCTGCGAGATTTTTTTACGGAAATATTTATCGGTTTCCAAAATGAGATCATAATTTGCACGTTTCAAACGCTGACTTACCGAAGATTGTGAAATATTGAGCTTTTGTGCGGCCTGTTCCTGAT
>JAEZWE010000108.1 GCA_023420435.1 Bacteroidota bacterium | reverse complement strand
CCTAAATCTTTGGCATCCTGCATCTTTTCCGGGCTTCTTGAAAATAAAGAAACCTCTGCTCCCAAACCTTTTGCCAATTTTATCGCCATGTGACCTAAACCTACAACGGCAACTTTACTTCCTTCTTTCACGTTCCTGTGTCGAAGCGGAGACCAAGTGATAATTCCGGCATATAGAACTGGTGCTACTGCGGCTAAATCTAAATTTTCAGGAACTTTAAGAACAAAATGTTCATCCACTACTACTTTTTCTGAATAACCGCCAAAGGTTTGCTGTTCCAAATATTTGTCTTTTCCATTATAGGTGCCCACAAAGCCATTTTAACAGTATTGTACCAAATCATCTTTGCAGCTGTTACAAGTTCTGCAAGAATCTACCAAACAACCTACGGCTACTGTATCGCCAATTTTAAATTGGGAAACTTCATTGCTGATTTTCGTAACTTTTCCTTCGATTTCATGATCGGGAATTGCAGTATATTTCGTCCCACCCCAATCATTTCTCGCCGTAGGTAAATCGGAATGACAAACGCCGCAATATAAAATCTCTATTTCCACATCTTTGGGCTGAATTTCCCTTCTTTCGATGGTCATTTCTTTTAAATCGGCTTCTTTGGACTTTGTTCCAAAGGCTTTAACTGTTGTTGTATTCATTGTATTTTTAGAGTTTTTAAAAATTATGAAGCCCATTTACAACATCTTTAACCATAAATTTAAGTTGAAATAAAATAAAAATACAAAGACAATTGTTAGACTAATCAAACAATTTAATTATATTTGTTAAATAATTGGTTTAATGATGAAGTTTTTACTTCAATTTTACATACTATTTTTTTTGATTTTGAGTCTTGCTTCTTGTGACAAAAAGCAAGATTCCGGTCGTTTTAAAGTCGTTGCCACAACAACAATGATTGCCGATTTGGCTAAAAATATCGGTAAAGATTCTATCGAAGTGGTGGGTTTGATGAAAGCTGGTGTCGATCCACATTTGTACAAAGCAAGTGAAGGTGATGTTACGAAATTAACTACCGCAAATGCCATTTTCTACAACGGTTTGCATCTCGAAGGAAAAATGGTAGATGTTTTTGAAAAAATGCAAAAATCAGGTTTTCAAACTTTTGCGATTAGCAACGGAATTCCGAAAGAAAATTTGGTTTCATCCGTAAATTTTTCAGGAAATTACGATCCACATATTTGGTTTTCTGTAGAAAACTGGAAATTTTCTGCACAATATATTTCCAAAAAACTTTCTGAATTAAAACCCGACAGCAAAAGCTATTTCGAGCAAAATTTAAAAAATTATTTAACTGCATTAAATTCCCTCGAAAATCAACTAAAAACCAAAGCCGAAACTTTGCCGAAAGAAAAAAGAATTCTCATTACAGCTCACGATGCTTTTGAATATTTTGGTAGAGAATATGATTTTGAGGTCGTTGGTTTGCAAGGTATTTCAACCGCTTCAGAAGCCGGAACCAAAGATCTGTTAGAATTGGCAAATATCATCGTCCATAAAAAAGTTCCCGCCGTTTTTATCGAAAGTTCGATTCCGCAACGAACGGTTTTGGCACTTCAAAAATCCGTAGAAAGCAAGGGTAAAAAAGTAAAATTGGGCGGAACTTTATATTCCGATGCGCTCGGAAATCCCAATTCACCGCAGGGAACGTATATCGGAATGTACCAATCGAATATGGAAACCATCGTAAATGCACTTCATGACAAATAATATAGCCGTTCAAGTGGACGATTTAACCGTCGCTTATCACCAAAAACCTGTTCTTTGGGACATCGATTTACAAATTCCCAAAGGTTGTTTAATGGCGATTGTCGGTCCGAACGGAGCCGGAAAATGCACTTTAATTAAAGCCATTTTAGACATTATTCAACCACTTGCAGGAACCATTTTGGTCGATGGAAAATCGTACGACCAACAAAAGAAAAAAGTAGCTTATGTTCCGCAAAGAGGAAGTGTAGATTGGGATTTTCCAACCAAAGTTTTGGACGTCGTAATGATGGGAACTTACGGAAAATTAGGCTGGCTGAGACGTCCAGGAAAAAACGAAAAACTGGATGCACAAAATGCACTGCAAAAAGTCGGAATGTTGGATTTTCAAGACCGACAAATTTCGCAACTTTCTGGTGGACAACAACAGCGTGTTTTTTTAGCAAGAGCCTTGGTTCAGGATGCCGAAATTTATTTTATGGACGAACCTTTTCAAGGTGTTGACGCAACAACTGAAATCGCGATAATTGAGCTTTTGAAAGAATTGAAAAATCAAGGAAAAACGGTTATTGTCGTTCATCATGATTTGGATACCGTTCCGGAATATTTTAATTGGGTAACGCTTTTGAATGTTAAAGTGGTTGCAAGTGGTCCTGTGGAAACCACTTTCACTTCTGAAAATTTGAAAAAAACCTACGGTTCCAAACATTCATTTGAATTTTTAATTGATGAATCTAAACTGAATTAATGGAAATTCTTTTTGAAAAAACATTTTGGATTATCGCACTCGGAACAGGTTTGTTGGGCGCAGCAAGCGGAATTTTGGGAAGTTTTGCGGTTCTGAAAAATCAAAGTCTTTTAGGAGATGCCATTTCTCACGCCGCTTTGCCGGGAATTGTTTTGGCGTATTTAATTACGGGAGAAAAATCCACTTTTATTTTGCTTTCAGGAGCGATTGTTTGTGGAATTATCGGTGCTCATTTTGTGAATGATATTGTAAAAAATTCAAGATTAAAAACCGATACCGCACTTGGAATTATTTTATCCGTTTTTTTTGGAGTCGGAATGATGTTATTGACCTATACGCAATCTTTAGAAGATGCTAATCAAGCAGGTTTGGATAAATATTTATTCGGACAAGCAGCGACTTTAATGCAAAAAGACGTGAATGTGATGTTGGGATTTTTATTGCCGTCTTTGTTGGTGGTTTTTCTTTTTTGGAAAGAAATTAAATTGTTTTTATTCGATACAGAATACGCAAAAACTTTAGGAATTAAAACCGAGAAAATCAATTTATTAATCACGCTTTTGGTGGTTGTAATTATCGTAATGGGATTACAAACAGTTGGTGTGGTATTGATGAGTTCTTTGCTTCTTGCTCCTGCTGCAGCTGCAAGACAATGGACCAATTCTTTAGCAAAAATGTTGGGATTGGCTGCATTTTTTGGCGCATTTAGTGGAATTTTTGGATCTTATCTTAGTGCCACTGAAAGCAATTTACCAACAGGACCAGTTGTGGTATTAATCATTTCTGCGCTAGTTTTTATTTCACTATTGTTCGCTCCGAAGAGAGGAATTATCGCCAAATATTTTTCCAATAAAGAAAAGCAAAAACAGTTTGTATCATGAGTTTAGCACAAATTGAAATACAAATTATCGCCGTTTTGGTGGCTTTGGCGTGTTCTATTTTGGGCGTTTTTTTGGTACTGAGAAAAACGGCTTTAATTTCTGATGCCATCAGTCATTCTATTTTACCGGGAATTGTAATTGGATTTTTTATCACCGAAGATTTGAATTCGCCCTTACTTATTTTCCTTGCCGCAATAATGGGAATGTTTACGGTTTTTTTGGTGGAATGGATTCAAAATACCAAACTCGTAAAAGAAGACACTTCCATCGGAATTGTTTTTCCGGCACTTTTTAGCATCGGGATTATTATGATTACAAAGTCTGCGGGAGATGTTCATTTGGATACAGATGCTGTACTTTTGGGAGAATTGGCTTTTGCGTCTTTTGACCGATTTTTTATAAATGGAATTGACTATGGTGTGAAATCGATTTGGGTCATGGGAAGTATTTTCGTGGTTTTATTAAGTCTTTTGATTTTATTTTATAAAGAATTAAAAATTAGCACATTTGATGCAGGTTTGGCGGCAACTTTAGGATTTTCTCCGGTTCTGATTCATTATTTGTTGATGTTTTTTTCATCGGTAACTATTGTTGGAGCGTTTGATGCTGTTGGTTCTGTTTTGGTGGTGGGATTTCTCATTGTTCCCGCTGCAATAGCTTATTTGTTATCGAATGATTTAAAACAAATGCTCATCATTTCCATCATTTCAGGAGCAATTTCTGCAATTTTGGGATATTGGTTGGCTCATTTTTTAGATGCATCCATTGCAGGTAGTATTATGGCGGTAATGGGAATTTTATTTTTGTTCACGTATTTATTTTCACCTTTGGAAGGTCGATTAACCAAGAAAATTCGACACAAAAACCAGCGTGAAGAAATCTCACTGTTAACGTTGCTTATCCATCTTCAAAGTCATGATGACCAACAGGAAAAAAGCATCCAACATTTGCAGGAACACATTAACTGGACGCCAAAAAAAGCCGAAAGAATTTTAGAAATCGCCAAAAAGAAACATTTGGTTGAATTTAAAAATCAAACCATTTACATGACAAAAACCGGACACGAATTTTCTAAACGGAAATTGGAAAATTATCTGGAGAAATAAATCCAGTAAAAATTATTCTGAATATCACCTTTAAAGCATAATACATTAGAAATCAATTTCTTTTTACCCTGTGTCTCAGTGGTCTGTATTGATATAAAACCACAGTGAAACGGCGTTCACAGAGATTATTATATTTAATGATTTCATTCGTTTTCAAAGTAAATCGAATGTATTATAAAAACTAATAATCAAAAATTAATTCAAAACCTTCTCAAAAGCCTTCCTTGAGGAACCTCGAAATTCCACTTCGCCACAATATTGATAGCCTAATTTTTCTAAAATCCTCAGCATCGCCGGATTGTCAAAGTTGGTATCTACTTTTATACTCGGAATATTTTGCGATTTGGTATAATCTTCAATTTTTTCAAAAATTTTAGTTGCAATTCCTTTTCCCAAAACTTTATCCGAAACTGCCACACGATGTACCACCAAAAAATTTCCTTCTGACAGCCATTTTCCTTTTATTTTTTCGTAAGCAGGTTCGTAGTTTTCGATTAAGGCGGCATAACCGATTATTTCATCTTCATCGGTTAAAACAAATCCAAAACCTTTTTCAAAATCGGTTTGGATGGTTTCCTGATTGGGATAACCGTCTTGCCATTGCTTACTTCCGTCTTTTCGGCGTCTTTCGATGGCTTGTTGGAGGATTTCCCAAATCTTTTCGAGATCTTCTTTTTGGGATTTTCTAAATTCGTATGGTTTCATTTCTTCAAATGTAATTGAATTTTTAAAAGAAAATCAGGACTTTAATGAAAAATCCTGATTTAAAAAAAAGTAGTAAAATTTAAAAAAGATGAAATTATTGTTTAAGGTTGTTTTCAATATCTAATTCTGAATTTTGCAAGTATAGATCGATAATTTCAAAGGCTTTTGCTTCGTCAGCAAGATTTACAAAAAGTTTCAAAATACTTGCAGTAGGTGTTGTGGTAAAAGTCATATAATTATTATTGGTAAAACTTTCCACACCTGCATCTTTTAATTTGGACTTCATCAACTGTATTTCTGCCGGTTTTTCACTTTCAAACACAGCTACTCTTGTTTCTCTTTCCATTAATAAATTAATTTTAGACTTCTAATATAGTAAAAAAGAATACATATTGCAAATCATCTTAAGTTATTTTTTTAATATTCCCAAAATAAAAAAACAAAAAAAACACGCATTACACGTGTTTTAAAATCAGTGGTATTTTCTGAATTATATTTTGGAATCTTCACTTTTCAAAGATATATCATTCATCATTTCTTCAAATTTTGAAATGGCCAAATCTATTTCTTCTTTACGCACATTCAGATGAGGTCGGAAACGAATGGATTGATCTCCACAACCTAAAATAATCAAATTTTTGCGGTACAGATAATTTCTTGCGGCATCTCTTTCTTCACCGTTTGGAAAATCAATGGCGCACATTAAACCTCTTCCTCTGGCATTGGAAAGCTGGTCAGGAAATTGTGCCTGTAATTTTTGAAGTTTTTCTAAAAGATAATCTCCTACGATCTTAGCATTTTCTACTAAATTTTCGTTTTCGATAACTTCTAAAGTGAGTTTCAAACGCATCATATCAATAAAATTACCTCCAAATGTAGAATTGATTCTTGAACTTTCTCTGAATACATTCTGGGGAACTTCGTCGAATTTTTCTTTATTGGCTAAGATTCCGCAAACCTGGGTTTTCTTACCAAAAGAAATAATATCTGGCGTAACACTAAAATGCTGAAACGCCCACATTTTTCCGGTAATTCCAATCCCGGTTTGTACTTCATCAAAAATCAGTAAAATATCGTTCTGATCACAGATTTTCCTTAATCCAACAAAAAATTCATCACGGAAATGATGATCTCCACCTTCTGCTTGAATAGGTTCAATAATAATACAAGCAACTTGATTTGGATTCGATAATATCGCTTCTTCAATTTGTATTAAAGCTAAACTTTCATTTTTTATTGTTTCTTCCAAATTTTCTTCAGTTATAGGAAAACTTAAATGTGGATTTAAAATTCTCGGCCAGTCAAATTTTGGAAAATACATGTGCTTCCTTGGATCGGAAGTGTTTGTTAAACTCAATGTATAGCCACTTCTACCATGAAATGCTTGACGAAAATGAATACAAATTCCTGCTTCTTTATTAATTCCTTTTTCAAAATTTTTGCGTGTTTTCCAGTCGAAACAAGCTTTCATGGCATTTTCAACCGCCAAAGTTCCTCCTGAAATAAAAAAAGTATATTGTAATTCTTCAGGGATGGCTATTCTTTCAAAAACTTCCATAAATTCGGCATATTCGTCGGAATATACATCTGCTAAAGTGGGTTTGTTTATGGCCATTCTTCCTAACCAAGCAGAATTTTCCACGAGATGAGGATGGTTATAACCAATAGACGCCGAAGCAAACATGGAAAACATATCCAAATATTCGGTATTGCTTACTTTATCAAAAATCCAAGATCCATGCGATTTTTCGATATCCATTACGAAATCGAAACCATCTGCTAAAATATGCTTGGAAAGGGTTTGTTTTACTGGGTTAGTTGTTATGGTGTCGTTCATATATCTTCAATAGTATTTTAGTTGGTGAGTATTTTAGCTAGTTAGTATTTTAGTTGGTTGTTTATTTTTTTCAAAACTGTTTACTAAAAAACGCTTTAAATATCAAATTTAATTCCCTGTGCTAAAGGAAGTTGGGTTGAGTAATTGATGGTATTGGTTTGTCTTCTCATGTAATATTTCCAAACATCGGAACCGGATTCTCTTCCCCCACCTGTTTCTTTTTCGCCACCGAAAGCGCCACCAATTTCTGCACCGGAAGTTCCAATATTTACATTGGCAATTCCACAATCCGAACCGGCTTGAGAAAGGAATAATTCTGCTTCACGAAGATTTTGCGTCATAATAGCTGAACTTAATCCTTGTGGAACATCGTTTTGCATGGCTATAGCTTCTTCCAGATTTTTGTATTTCATTAAATATAAAATTGGTGCAAAAGTTTCATGCTGTACAATTTTATAGGAATTTTTCACTTCTGCAATACATGGTTTTACATAACAACCCGATTCATAATTTTTTCCTTTCAGAACACCGCCTTCAACTACAAATTTTCCGCCTTCTTTTTTACATTTTTCAATGGAATCTAAATATTGATTCACCGCATCTTGGTCGATTAACGGACCAACGTGATTTTTTACATCCAAAGGATTTCCAATTTTCAATTGACCGTAGGCTTTTACCAAACGGTTCTTTACTTCATCATAAACAGATTCGTGGATAATCAAACGACGCGTCGAAGTACAACGCTGTCCAGCGGTTCCAACAGCGCCGAAAACGGCTCCAATAATCGACATATCCAAATCGGCATTTTCTGTAATAATAATGGCGTTGTTACCTCCCAATTCCAAAATAGATTTTCCGAAACGTTCTGCTACTTTTGCACCGACCATTCTACCAACTCTTGTAGAACCTGTAAAGGAAACCAAAGGAATATTTTTGTCTTCCACTAATTTTTCACCTACGGTATGATCACCGACAATCATGGATGAAATTCCTTCAGGCATCTTGTTTTCTTTCAAAACTTCAGCGATGATATTTTGGCAAGCAATAGCGCAAAGTCCGACTTTTTCAGAAGGTTTCCAAACGGTAACATTTCCGCAAATCCATGCAAGAGCTGTGTTCCAACTCCAAACTGCTACCGGAAAATTGAAGGCAGAAATAATTCCAACAATTCCCATAGGATGATATTGTTCGTACATTCTGTGGAGCGGTCTTTCGGAATGCATCGTGAAACCGTGCAATTGGCGGGAAAGTCCCACCGCAAAATCGCAAATATCAATCATTTCCTGAACTTCGCCCAAACCTTCCTGCAAAGATTTTCCCATTTCGTAGGAAACCAATTTTCCTAAATCGTCTTTGTATTCTCTTAATTTTAAACCAAACTGCCGAACCAATTCTCCCCTTTTTGGCGCCGGAATCATGCGAAAATCTTTATAAGCTTCTTTTGCTGTTTCCAGAATTTTGTCGTAATCTTTTGTATTTCCGGTTTTTATTTTTGCAATCAGTTTTCCGTCTGTTGGGGAATAAGATTCGAGTAAATCTCCGTTTGCAAAGTATTTTCCGCCGGAAGAGACGCCTTTATTTTCGGTTTTAATGCCAAGGTTTTTGAGGGATTTTTCGATTCCGAAATCGCTTGATTTTTTTGCCATAATTTTTGTTTAGTGAGTTCCTAAATTTAAAAATAAGTGGCTACAAAAAAAAATAATTTGGAAAATACTTTTAAAATTACAGTGTTTCATACAATAAAAGAGATAATGATGCTGAACTACAATTCTCTATTTTTGTTCTCCTAAAAGTTGAGATACATTCCATTTTTAAAATCTAAAACCTATGTTTCAAAAAATAATCAACCCATTTTCTCTTCACCCAAAAAAACTTTTTCTGATTGACGGATTAGGTGCTATGTTATCCGCCTTTTTACTTGGAATTGTATTGGTTGAATTGGAAACTATTTTTGGAATACCGACTTCTGTTTTGTATTGGTTAGCCTCATTTCCAATTTTTTTTACGTTGGTAGATTTTTACGCCTTTGCAAAAGGAAAAAACACTAAAATGTTTTTGAAAATTATGGCTGCACTGAATTTATTCTATGGTATTCTTTCTCTAATTTTTGTTGTTATGTATTTTGAAAAAATGACCTTTTGGGGAAGTCTTTATTTAATTCTGGAAATGGTGATCGTAACATTTTTGGCTTTTATTGAACTGAAAGTAGCGGAAAATATTCATTGAAATATAACTTTTGGGATTTTCTAAAAAAATAAAATTCTGTGAGAAATTAGATTGATTTTGTTTAGAATGAAAATAAATAAATGAAATGATTATCTTTGCAGCAAATCTATTGGATGGAAAAACAAGAAAATATCCAAAGCGAAATTTTGGAAAACGAAAAACCAAATCTTTGGAAAAAATGGCTGAAAAAGTTTGGAATTGGCGGTATCATTTTCTTTACTGTTAAAGGAATAATTTCCACTACACTTATCTATTTTTTGGGCAAAAACGCTTGGACAGTTGTTAAAGATTACGTTTTGGCTTGGTTTGAATAATTCTTTATAAAATAAAAAAGCCAACTATTTTTTTGTTGGTTTTTTTTATTTTTTTCTTCCGGATTTTATCAGCATTTCGTTTAAGAGGTACTCTATTTGCCCATTTACAGAACGAAACTCGTCTGAAGCCCATTTTTCTAAAAGCTTAAAAGTTTCATCATCAATACGAAGTACAAAATTCTTTTTTACTGGCGTTTTTTTAGATTTTTCTTCGCCCATATTTTAAAATTTTAGTTGTAAAGAGTTCCTGCATTCAAAATAGGTTGCGCTGCTTTTTCGCCACAAAGAACCACCATTAAATTGGAAACCATAGCTGCTTTTCTTTCATCATCCAATTCCACAATATTTTCTTCGGATAGTTTCTTTAAAGCCATATCTACCATTCCTACAGCACCTTCCACAATTTTGGAACGGGCTGCAACAATTGCCGTAGCTTGTTGTCTTTGCAACATCGCTCCAGCAATTTCGGAAGCATAAGCCAAATGTGTAATTCTAGCTTCCTGCACCGTAATTCCTGCAGGAGCCAATCTTTCCAAAAGTTCGTTTTCTAAAATTTTATTCACTTGTTCTCCACCATCTCTTAAAGTAATTGCAGCGTGTTCATCTTCCAAATTATCATAAGGAAAACTCACCGCTAAATGACGAACTGCCGCTTCACTTTGCATTTTTACATATTCTGTATAACGTTCCACTTCATAAGCCGCTTTATAAGTATCTCCTACTTTCCAAACGATTACAGCACCAATTTCAATTGGATTTCCCATTTTGTCGTTTACTTTTAGGGTTTGTCCTTGTAAATTTTCGGAACGAAGCGAAATTTTTTGACTAGAATATAAAGGATTGATGAAAAATAAACCGTTGTCTTTTACGCTTCCCACATATTTTCCAAAAAAGTTCAAAACTCTTGAATGATTGGGTTGAATAATCATTAAACCTTTTATAAAAAAAATAAAAAGGATAAAAGACAAAATTCCTAAAACGATAAAAGTACCATTTTCATCAGAAAGTCCATTAACGAAAAGAAATCCGCCTCCCACAAGCAAAGCCAAAGAAATGATTAATGCTAGATAACCAGACATAGGTTTTAAAATTTTTTCCATGATTTTTTATTTTTAAAGTTGATATTATTTTGATATCATAAAGATATAATATTTTTTGAAATTCCTACAAAATATTTTAAAAATTTTAAATCAAAAAAAACGGCTTCAAAAGTTGAAACCGTTTTAAATATTTTTTTGAAATTTATTTTTTATGAAAACTTCGGAATTTAAAGAATGAAATTCCGGAAAGAAGTAACATTCCTGAAGCCCCCAAATATACCCAAATGGGAACTGGAACCGGATCTCCTGCAGCATAAGAATGCAATCCACTTAAATAATAATTTACGCCGAAATAGGTCATAATTACCGAAGAAATGGCAAACATGGAAGCGGTATGAAATGCCCATCTTGAACGCAATCCCGGAACTAAACGCATGTGTAATACAAAAGCGTAAATCATCACAGAAATAAAAGCCCAAGTTTCTTTTGGATCCCAGCTCCAATATCTTCCCCAAGATTCGTTAGCCCAAATTCCGCCTAAAAATGTTCCAACAGTTAAAGCAAAAAGACCAATATGAAGCGACATTTCCGAAACGATGGTCAATTCTTTCAATGTAGAATTATGATGAATTTTATGCTGATTTTTGCTGGCAATAATGTAAAAAACCAAAACAATCATTGCTATTACAAAGGACAATCCGAAAAATCCGTAACTGGCGGTAATAATAGCAACATGGATAATCAACCAATACGATTTTAAAACCGGAACAAGCGGTGTAATTTGCGGATCCAAAGCAGAACCTCCATGCGCAAATCCCATCATAATTACAGCCACCATAAATCCTGCAGCCGGAATTAATGCGTTCGAATTTCTGTACAAAATTAAACCTGCTGAAATTCCCACCCAAGAAATGAAAATTATCGCTTCGTAACCATTACTCCAAGGTGCATGTCCGGAAATATACCATCTTCCAACCAACCCTAAAAATTGTAAAAAATAACCAACACAGCCTAAAATAATTAATCCTTTGATGATTTTATTTAGAATTTTATTGGGTTTAAAAAGTTCTACAAATCCAAGAATGACCAATAAACCTCCAATCATCGAATAAAAAATCATCAACCAAAAATTGATATTGGCTTTGTTCATAAAAACCTCTAAATCCACTTTCGATTTCGCAGGAACCACATTTTTACCCCAATTTTGTTGATAATCTGATAATTTCTTTAATTCTGAATCTGCTTTGGACCAATTTCCAGTTTGCTGGGCTTCCAAAACAGACGCAAAATAAGGCCCCATAACATTTTGAGACTCCATATCTGGCTCCATATTTTGATCCAACCAAGAATGCCAAGTTGAATTCGGATCATTTTTTACGGGAACAATTCTCATAAACTGTCCGCTGAAAAATTCATTGAAAATCTGAACTCTTTCATTTACAGAAATTACCTCTTTATCGTAATTGGTTTGCTCTGCAGGTTTTTTGCGGAAAGCGGTTTGATAATCTTCTTCTAAAATATAAGTTAAACTTCCGTCTGGATTTGCCGGAAAAAGATTCATTAAAGTCGTATAACCTTCGTCGTTTGCTTTGGTTTTATTTTTCAGTTCATCTCCACCTTTTGTCCCTACTTTTATTAAAGGAACCATCGTCCAACTTGGAGTATCCGTATTTACGGAAAGAAACCACTGTTCTGCGGTTAAGGATTTTCCGTCTGTTCCTTTAAATTTATCGTGTTTGTATAATTTTCGTAAAACATCTAAAGCTTGGGTGTTGATAGGAACTATTCTACCTTCATAATTTTGAACCAAAAGATATCCAAATTTATCAGCATGTTCTTTTGAAATTTTATTTCTCGAAATGGCTTCATCCGGAGAAATCGTTTGCATCGTCTGAAAAGATCTTGCTACCGAATTTTGTTGAGGCTGCGTTGTCTTAACCTGCGGTTCATTATGCGCATCATTAGCATGAACTGTTCCATCTTCATGAGTATGTGTTCCAACTTCCTTAGAAGTTTTTACATTTTCTCGACTTCCATCTGAAGTTCCATGAGTTTCAATTTTTTGCGAAAAAATGAAAATTGAGAAAAACAACAATGCAATTGAAGCCATTTTCTTTTTGCTGATATTTTTCAACATCGAATTTAATTTCCAAAAATGAGTTCCTTTCCAAAAGAAAATAAAAAACATTCCTCCAAAAAGTAAAGTATAACCGATGTATGACACCAAAGTTCCCCAAAAATCATGATTTACAGAAAGTACCGTTCCTTGTCGATCACTATCAAAACTCGCTTGAAAGAAACGATATCCTTTATGATTGAGAACATGATTCATATAGATTTTATAGGGTGTTTCTTTGCCTTCGTCAATAATTTTTACATGACTTTCATAAGCACTTGGAGAAGAACTTCCCGGATAAGTTTCCATCACAAAATCTTCTAACTTCAAGGCAAAAGGTGTATTGTAAACTTTTGGACCAAATCCTAACATGATGTTTAAACCATCCAAATTAATTTGTTTGTAAAGATTAGGATTTCCTTTCTCTACGACCAATTCAACATTTTTTTTCGTTTTTGGACCTTGAACTTCAACCGTTAACAAATCCGGCGTAAACTGGTCTTTCTTTCTATCTCCTTCATAATATTCCAATTTTCCTTTTCTGATACCTTCAGGAACCACAATTCTTAATTCACCAATAGTATACAAACTTCTTAAAACTAAAGGTTCATAAACCTCTTTTTTTACAGTTCCGGTTGCTTGTGTTGCCATCGTCATAAAACCTGCATCTTGTGGCGATTTTATGAAAAGATTTTCATTTTCTTTTTTAAATTCTACCGCTCCTTCAATAGGTCTGTTAAAAGAAATCAACATTCCTCCAATAGATTTTGACTCACCAGATTTCAAAAAATAATTTTCACGTCCTTTTTGTCCTGCAACAACGAAATGTAAATATTCCGTTCCGTTTGGATTTGCATGAAGTGTATCTTTCTTTCGTTGGATAAAATCAACCGTTTTTACAGAAATTTTCTTTCCATGATAATCGTAAGCTGCTTTAAAGTCTTTGCTTTTGGGTGACATTAAATGCGGAACATCTTTGTAATTCAATACATCACCTTTTTCTTCAATCTGAATTTTAAAAAAGTTTTTATCGGTTACAATTTCATTGGAAGTTTGTCCTTCCCGAATATGCATAATTCCTTCATAACTGATATAACGCGTAATTGCGCCTCCAATAAAAAGTAAAATAAAAGCCAAGTGAAAAACTAAAACCGGCAATTTTCCTTTTCTCCAAAGTTTGTATCGATAAATATTTCCTATAAAATTTAAAATAAGAAGTAGCATCAAAACTTCAAACCATTTTGCTTCATAAATTAATGCTTTTGCAGCCGGGGTTCCATAGTCGTTTTCCAAAAAAGTTGCATACGCCATGGAAAACGCGTAAACAAGCAACAAAACAGCCATGGTTCGTGTGGAAATAAGGATATCCTGAATTTTCTTCATGATGAGAATATAAGGAATTGATAATTAAAATTTAAGCTTCGCAAAAATAAGGATGATATTTTGAATGAACGAATGAAAACCCTGCTTTTTATCATTTGCATTATTCAAAAATTTTCAATATTTCTTTTTGATTAAATTACTTTTCGCTGAATAAATTCAACAAAAAAAATTAAATTTGCCCAGATTGAAATTATGGACAAGAACACTAAAAATAACGTTGAAACTTCCCAAAACCAAGGGAAAATTCTTTCAAAACCTCGCATTTTTTTCGGAATTTCTTTGATAGTTGTAGCCGTTGTTATGGCCATTTCTTTTGCTTCCTATCTTCTGAATTGGAAAGCAGATCAAAGCCAAGCCGGAAACATGTTGGATAAAACCGTAAAATCCTCCAATCTTTTTGGAAAATTAGGAGATTGGTTTGGTAAAGTTTTCATTTTCGACAGTTTAGGTGTAGCGGCTTTTATTGTGGCTTTTCTTGTAGGTGTTTTTGGACTTTTAATTTTAAAGAAAAAATACTTCAAGCCATGGAAAACCATTGGTCATTCCCTATTTTTTATTTGTTGGCTACCTATTTTTTTTGGTGCTATTACTAAAGGTGTTGGAACTTTAAGCGGAGTTTATGGTTTTCAAATTGTAGATTTTTTAAGTTCTATTATCGGGGAAGTTGGTTTATGGGTAGTTCTTTTGGTAAGCATTGCTTTATATTTTATTTTGGAATTCAACATGCGTCCAAGCGCAATAAAACAAAAGCTTAATGACATTAATGAAGCAACCGTTGGAAGAGTAAAATCGATGTTACCCAATTCTGAAGAGAATTTTGATGCAGAC
This sequence comes from Bacteroidota bacterium, assembly GCA_023420435.1. GTDB lineage: Bacteria > Bacteroidota > Bacteroidia > Flavobacteriales > Weeksellaceae > JAEXBA01. Next base: position 10,823 of record JAEZWE010000108.1, on the reverse strand, counting down.
TCGGAACTTCAAGAAATTTCAGAAGACGGCAACGAAATTCCCAAAAAAGAAATTTTGGAAAATGTTACAAAAACAGAGACTCCAAAAGGTTTTCCCAATGTAACCGTTTCCAACGAGCTGGAAACAATTTCGACACCCAACAAAACTTCTTTTGAAACCGAATCTGCTGCAATAGCTGCTTCTACAGCAGTTGTAGCTCCATCAGTGAATCTTGATGTTTCGGATTCTTCTGCTCCAAAAACTCAAAATTTGAAATCTGAAACCGATAATTTCGATTTTAAAGTGGAAGTAGCTCAAGAAGTTGATGAATTAGATGAATTCGACAAAAAATCGGCAGAATTGGTAAAAGAACATGGACTTTATGACCATACTTTAGATTTGGCGACTTTCAAAATGCCTACCCTAGATCTTTTGAAAGATTATGGAAGTGAAGAAATTTCTGTAAACAAGGAAGAATTGGAAGAAAACAAAAATAAAATTGTTGGACTTCTGAAAAATTTCAATGTTGGAATTGCCGAAATTAAAGCCACCATTGGACCTACCGTTACGCTTTACGAAATTGTTCCCGAAGCTGGAATTCGTGTTTCGGCGATTAAAAAATTGCAGGATGACATTGCACTTAATCTTTCTGCTTTAGGAATCAGGATTATTGCACCAATGCCGGGAAAAGGAACTATTGGTATTGAAGTTCCAAGAAAAAATCCAACGATGGTTTCCATGCGAAGCGTTATTGCTTCTCATAAATTTCAAAATACTGATATGGATTTGCCGGTGGTTTTTGGAAAAACCATTTCCAATGAAATTTTCATGGCAGATTTGGCAAAAATGCCACACCTTTTAATGGCTGGAGCAACTGGACAGGGAAAATCTGTAGGAATTAACGCCATTTTAACTTCATTGCTTTACAAAAAACATCCGAGTGAACTGAAATTTGTAATGGTAGATCCGAAAAAAGTGGAATTAACCCTTTATTCAAAAATTGAAAGACACTATTTAGCAAAATTACCGGACGCTGAAGATGCCATCATAACTGACACTCACAAAGTAATTAATACATTGAATTCGCTTTGTGTAGAAATGGATACGCGTTACGAATTATTGAAAAATGCATTCTGTAGAACCATTAAAGAATACAATAAAAAATTTGTAGAAAGAAAACTAAATCCTGAAAACGGACACCGTTATCTTCCCTACATTGTTTTGGTAGTGGATGAATTTGCAGATTTGATTATGACTGCCGGAAAAGAAGTGGAACATCCAATTGCAAGATTAGCGCAATTAGCAAGAGCGGTTGGAATTCACTTAATTGTAGCGACACAAAGACCTTCTGTAAATGTAATTACAGGGATGATAAAAGCCAATTTCCCTGCAAGAGCTGCTTTCCGAGTAATTTCCAGTGTAGATTCCAGAACCATTTTAGATTCTCCTGGTGCAGATCAACTCATTGGAAAAGGTGATATGCTTTATTTCAACGGAAATGAAATTTTAAGACTTCAATGTGCTTTTGTTGACACTCCAGAAGTTGAAAAAATTGTAGAATATGTTGGTGAGCAAAAAGGCTACGCTTCTGCATTTATTCTTCCAGAAGCGCCTTCTGAAGAATCTTCTTCAACTGCAGGTTCTTTTGATCCGAATGAAAAAGATGCTCTTTTTGAAGACGCCGCAAGAATTGTGGTTTCTACACAACAAGGTTCTACATCAATGCTTCAAAGACAATTGAAATTAGGTTACAACAGAGCTGGAAGAATTATGGATCAACTGGAAGCCAGCGGAATTGTAGGTGGTTTCAACGGTGCAAAAGCAAGAGAAGTAATAATTTCTGACCTTAATTCCCTTGAACAATTTCTAGAAAATTTGAAAAATTAGAATTTAATTGATATGAATTCATCAATTTTAAGAAAATTTTAAAATTCTTTGGAACACTATTTGAAAATACTGTCGTGAAATTTTAAACTTCAAACAAAGGTTTAACATTTTTAGTAAAATTCAATCCAAAAAGAAATTGATAAAATGAAAAATTTATTAGATAAAATTGTTTTAGGAACATTGGTTGTTGGAGGTTTTATGATGACTTCAGCACAAAAAATTGATGCTAAATCCAAACAAATTTTAGATGCCGTAACCGAAAATTACAAGGCAAAGCAAAACTCCTATTTCAAATTTACCTTTGGTTCCGGTGTTAATGGACAAGTTACCAAAACAGAACCGGGAATTTACTATATCGCAGGAGATAAATACAAGTTGAAAATTATGGAAACTGAACAAATTTTCGACGGAAATAAAATTTACAACATCAACACCGAAGACATGGAAGTAACGGTGGCAAAACCCAATGGTAGTGATGCGATGTTCTCTCCTATTAATTATCTTACCAACTATAGAAAAGATTTTAATGTTTCCTATGTTGGTAAAAAAACCGTAAATGGTGTAAAAACGGATTTCATTAAATTAACTCCCGTTAAAAATAATGGTTTAAAGCACGTTTATCTTTTTGTAGATACTGCTAAAAAACAAATGGTAAAATTGGAACAGCACGGAAATAACAAAGATGTTTCGGTTATTGCGATTAAAGAATATAAAGAAAATCAAAATTTGGCTAGTGATATGTTTAGTTTTGATAAGAACAAATTCAAAAATTATATTGTTACCGAACTTTAATTTAAAAAAAATATAAAATTGAAAGTCACAAAGAAATTCTTTGTGGCTTTTTCTTACTTTTGCGGATGCTTAAAATTTTAGATAAGTACGTTATAAAAACTTTTTTCGGACCGTTCTTTTTTATTTTCAGTGTGTTGTTTTTCATTTTTGTGGTGAACATTATCTGGATCCAAATTGGGCAGTTTATGGGAAAAGGGTTAAGCTACACTGAAATCCTGAAACTTCTTTTCTACATGGGAGTTAGTGTAATCAGTATGATTTTGCCTTTAACTATTCTGCTTTCCTCTATCATGACTTTTGGGGAATTTGGAGAACGTTACGAATTGGCGGCGATGAAAGCTGCCGGAATTTCACTCACACGAATTATGATGCCGCTTTTTTTGGTGAGTGTTTTACTTTCGATTATTCTCTATTTCTTTTCTAATAATATTATTCCCGATTTTCAACGAAAAGCCAAAAATATGCTGTACAACATTGCAGCCACAAAGCCGGCACTGAATTTTACTCCGGGTCAATTTATCGATCAAATTCCTGGATATTTGGTGAAATTTGATAAAATTTATGGAGAAAGCGGTGAAAATATTGAAGGGGTTTTTGTTCACAAAAAAGCCCATTCCTTTGAAGATCAACAATCCATTGTCGCAAAAAAAGGAAAGTTTGTTCCCGCAGAAAATAAAAATTATATAAAACTGGTTCTTTTCGACGGGTATGTTTTTGATGAAAATATTTCTAATAAAAACATGAACGAAAGGTTAAAACAACCGGATCAAGCGATAAAATTCGACACTTTAAGTTCTCTTTTTGATATTAGTGAAGTGATAAACAAAGCCATCGAAAAAGAGCAAATTACGGATGATTACCGATTTAAAACATTCAATCAGCTTACGGAACACATCGCAAAACAGAAAAAAGAAAACGAAACTACTTTTAAAAGTATAGGAGCAGATCTTACATCGCAAGTAAACCCAAGTCTGTATTATATTGATAAAAGTCCAAAAACTTTAACCTCCCCAAAGCTTCAGTTTAAAGCAGATACCCTAAAAAAAGACAACAAAAATGATGTTATTTTTAGTGCTTATTCAAAACTTGAAAATTTAAAGGCTTCCGTTAATAATAGAGAACAGGAACTAAATCCAATTATCAAATCGTCAAGTAAAGTCATTATATATCAGCAGAGAATTATTTCGTATTCTGTAACCTGCATTATTTTCTTTTTAATTGGTGCCAGTTTAGGATCCATCATTAGGAAAGGAGGAATGGGACTTCCCGTCGTTATTGCCATCCTAATATTTATTATTTTTTATGTTTTGAATCTTACGGTTGAAAATTTTGCCTGGACCGGGAAACTGAATCCCTATTTTGCAGCCTGGCTTCCCAATATAATTCTTCTTCCTTTTGGAATTTGGATGACATATAAGGCCTTAACAGATTCTCAGTTATTTGATGCTGAAAAGTACAAGGCGTTTTTCAAACCAATTGTTCAAAGATTTTCGAAAAATAAAGAGCATCAGAGATATCAGTAACAAAAAAACTTCGGAAATTCCGAAGTTTTTTTGTTTCAAATTTTATGAAATTATACTTTCATAATGTCATTTTCTTTGGCTTTCAGATGCTCATCACAAAGTTTTACATATTGGTCTGTAAGCTCCTGAATTTCGCCTTCAACATCTTTAATCATATCTTCAGAAACACCGTCTAATTTTTTCAGTTCTTTCATTCCGTCTTGTCTCGCGTTTCGGATGGTAACTTTAGTTTGTTCCGATTCTGCTTTAGCCTGTTTTGCTAAATCTTTTCTTCGTTCTTCCGTTAAAGGCGGAACATTTAAAATAATGTTATCTCCATTATTGGACGGTGCAAAACCTAAATTTGAATTAATGATTGCCTTTTCAATGGCATTAATAGCGGTTCTGTCCCAAGGTTGTATAGAAATTGTCATCGCATCAGGAACGGAAACATTGGCTACTTGATTTATAGGTGTCATTGCGCCATAATATTCTACCATAACATCTTGCACCATTGAAGTGGAAGCTCTTCCTGCACGAATTTTCTGAAAAGCGTGATCCAAATGTTTGATGGCGGCATCCATTTCCTGTTTCACCATCGATTTTATCAAATCTAATTCTTCCATAATATAAGTGAAGTTTGAATTATTACAATTAATTTTAAAGGTTTACTAAAGTTCCTACGTTCTCTCCTTCTACAATTTTCAGAAGATTTCCTTCTTTGTTCATATCGAAAACAATGATGGGAAGTTTATTTTCGTGAGAAAGTGTAAAAGCGGTCATATCCATTACTTTTAAATCTTTTTCAAAAACTTCTTCAAAAGTTAAAGAATTGTATTTTACGGCTCCGGAATTTTTTTCAGGATCGCTGTCATAAATTCCATCTACTCTAGTTCCTTTTAAAATAACATCTGCACCAATTTCGATTGCTCTTAAAGTAGCTGCTGTATCGGTTGTAAAATAAGGATTTCCGGTTCCTGCTCCAAAAATTACGACCCTTCCTTTTTCTAAATGTCTTACTGCTCTTCTTTTAATAAACGGTTCTGCAACTTTGTCCATTTCAATAGCACTTTGCAATCTGGTTCTTATTCCTGCATCTTCCAAAGCGCCTTGTAAGGCCATTCCGTTAATAACGGTAGCTAACATTCCCATATAATCACCTTGAACTCTGTCCATTCCTTTTGCAGCTCCAGCTAATCCTCTGAAAATATTTCCACCTCCAATAACAATGGCTACTTCACAACCTTTATCGGTTACTTTTTTAATTTCCTCAGCATATTCAACAAGTCTGTCATTATCAATTCCATATTGTCTGTTTCCCATTAATGCTTCACCACTTAGTTTCAGGAGGATTCGTTTGTATTTCATTTTTTCAGAATTTCTTCGGTACGAAGGTTAAATTTTTTGTTATGCAAATATAATGAAATGCCAATAATTCCGTTAAAAGAATTGAGTTTTAGTGAAATAATTTCCTAAAAATTTTGATACTTTTCAAAAAGGATTATTTTTGCATAACATACAACTGCGCGTGAAAAAATTTTTTGTTTCTTTCAGCATTCTTTCTTCCATGTTGGGACTTGCACAAACAGGTACCAATGTATATCCGTTTCTGAATATTCCTGTTTCTGCGAGGCAAGCTGCTTTAGGTGGAGATGTTGTTTCGATAAAGGATAGTGATGTTAATTTCTCAGCGGTAAATCCTGCTTTGCTTAATGTTGATATGCACAACCAAGTTGGTGTTAATGCAGCCATGTATTTAGCAGGCTCAACTTATGGAACTGCCAATTATGCAAGAGATCTTGAAAACGGTCATTTTATTTCTGTCAATGCCAGATTTATGGATTACGGGAAAATGCCAAGAACTGATGAAGCAGGAATTGTCAGTGGTGAATTTGGTGCTTTAGACGCTTCTTTTGGCGCAGGTTATGCGTATCAGTTTGAAGAGGAATGGACCATTGGTGCCAATGTTAATTTCATCACATCCAGCATCGATACTTATAGTTCAATGGCAGTTTCCGGAAATTTTGGAGTTTCTTATCATTTCAAGAAATCAAAAGAAACGGTGGGTTTAGTTGCCAGAAATTTTGGATATCAAATAAAATCTTTCAACGGAAACACAGAAAGACTTCCTTTTCGTGTGGATTTTGGTTATACAAAAATCATGAAGCAGTTTCCGGCAGCCCTTACTGTTACTGTTCATGATTTACAACAATTTGACATTTCTTCCCCTTATAATAATAATGGACAAGAAGTTAAATTACCAAGAAAAATATTCGATCACTTTTCTTTTGGAGCCGAAATTTTTCCAGAAAAATCCTTTAACATTCGTTTAGGATATAATGTAAAAAGAGGAAATGAATTAGCGGTTTTAGAACAACGAAGTTTTTCCGGTTTATCCGCAGGTTTTGGTTTGAAATTCGATAAATTCAAATTCGATTATGCCCATGTTCGTTATCATAATGCTGCTAATATGAATATTATCGGGGTTTCTGTAGATTTTTCCGGAAACCGATTCGATCCTTAATTTTATTTAATTCTGTATAAGTTTTTTTCAAAAAAATGAAAAAGCCCGTAATTGCTGTGGACGGTTATTCATCAACCGGAAAAAGTTCAATATCTAAGGAAATCGCCAAAAGACTAGGAATCCTTCATTTAGATACCGGTGCATTGTACCGTGGAATTACCCATTTCGCTTTACAAAACTGCTTGGGAAAAGACGGAAAAATCAATTTTCCAAATTTAATTGAAAAATTATCGGATATAAAACTGGAGTTTAAAGAAATTGATCATGAACTGATTCTGTTTCTTAACGGAAAAAATATTTCTAAAGAAATTCGTGAAAATAAAGTTTCAGACCATGTAAGTGAAATTGCAAAACAATATGAAGTTCGAAATTTTTTACTGAATATACAAAGAGAAATTGCCCAAAACAAAGGCGTCATTTTAGACGGAAGAGATATAGGAACGGTTGTTTTTCCGGATGCAGATTTCAAATTTTTTCTAACGGCAAGTGTTGATGAGCGTTCCAAAAGAAGATTTCTGGAACTTGAATCTCTTGGTATAAAAACTGACATCAGTGCTGTTCGTGAAAATTTGATTTCCAGAGATAAAATCGACAGCGAACGTGAAATTGCACCCTTACGAAAACCGGATGATGCTATCTTAATTGATAATACGAAATTGAATAAAGAAGAAACGATCCTTTTAATGCTTTCCTACCTTAAAGAGATTTAACAAAAAATTATAATTATGTAAATTTCTTTGGTACCAAAGTTGTAATTTTATACTTATAAATAAACAACTTAAAAATTCAAAAAAATGTCAAAAAAAGGAAATAATGCAGGTGCTGTTTTAGCTGGTTTGCTTGCAGGTGCTGCAGCAGGTGTAGTTTTAGGAATGTTATATGCTCCAGAAGAAGGAAAAGAAACCCGTAGAAAAATTAAAGAAAAAGCAGACGATTTAAAAGATCAAGCAAAAGATCAATATGCCAAAACATCTGAAAAAGTAAAAGAACAATATCATCAAGTTTCTGAAAAAGTAAAAGACCAGTACGGAAATTTATCTTCAACTTTTAAAGAAACCGCTAATAATGTAGCCAATTCTGTAAAAGAAGGTTATGATCGTTACAAAGATCAGGCAATTGCAAAAACTACAGAAGTGGTAAAAGATGTAGAAACCGAATTGGATGCATTAAAGTAAAAGATTTAAAAAATCGAAAAGTAGAGAAAAGGAACGTTTTGTTCCTTTTTTCTTAAATTTAAAGATTGAAAACCAACTATTAATCATCTATTCTCATGATTGATTTACTGAAAGAATATACCGAAAAAAGAATTGATCTTTTAAAATTAGAGGTAGCCGAAAAATCCTCTTTCACAGCTGGTAAATTATTATTTTTAATGGCCATTTTTACCGCTTTATCATTTTTTATTTTAATGATCAATATTGGCATTGGTCTTTTAATTGGTTCTTATTTAGGTAATTATGCTTATGGAATTTTAATAGTTGCAGGTTTCTATTTAATTGTGTTTTTCCTATTAATGATAAATGGCAAGAAAATAAGAAATAATTTTGCCAACCAATTTATTAAATTTATTCATAAATAAGATGTCTGTACAATACCAAAGTTTAGAAGAGTTGAAACGCAAAAAAGCTCTATTGAAAAAAGAACTTTCAGATATGGAAGGTTTATTAACTTTTGACAGTGCGAAAGAAAGTTTAAGCGTTATAACGAACGGTTTTACAGATAAATTTCTAAAAGAAGAGGTGGATGAAGAAGGCAATTCACACACTGTACTCAAAAAAGAGGAAATTCTAAAAAAAATCACTACCAATATTAAAGACAAATTCATCAGCAAAAATGCGGTTTTGGGAATTGCAGATACCGCTTTAAAAGGAGGTGCTTTTGAGGATGTTTTAAAAATGGGTACTGTTGCTTTGGTAGCGAACTTTGCCAAGAAAAATATGAGAAGTGGAAGTTGGAAACAAAAATTAATCGGTTTAGCCTTAATTTATGTGGCTCCTTTTATTCTTAAATTTATTCGTGAAAAATTGGAAGATTACCAAGCCAAAAAAAACATTTCCAGTATGGAAAAACTGATCTAATTAAACCGCCAAAAAGCGGTTATTTTTTTGCAAAAATTTGTCCTAACACAATGCCTGCAGCCATGGAAACATTCAAACTTTCGGTCGATTTAGAATTTCCAAAACGGGGGATGGTAATTTTTTGATGAATCAGTTGTTCTGTTTCTGGGCGGATTCCGTTTCCTTCATTTCCTAAAATAATATTCAGTTTCTCGGGAAATTGAAACTTAAAAACATTTTCGCCAACCATATCAGTTCCCAAATTAATATTTTCAGAATTTTGGAGAAAAGAATCTAAGTTTTTATAAAAAATTTTCACTCTAACAAACGAACCCATTGTAGCTTGGATCACCTTTGGATTATAAAAATCTGCCGTATCTTCCGAACAAATAATCTGTTCAATTCCAAACCAATCTGCCAATCTGATAATGGTTCCCAAATTTCCCGGATCCTGGATTCCATCAAGAATTATTTGAACCGGAGTTTCTTTTTCAAAATTTTCATCATTTAACTCACACAAAGCCACGGAATCCTTAGGATGTTGCAAAAAGCTGATTTTTTTTAATTCATTTGCTGAAATTAAATGTGTTTCTGTTTTTAAGAATGACAATTCTGAAGGATCTATAGAGAATATTTCCTTAATTTTATAGCTGGAATCCTTTAGTTCCCGAATATTTTTGTTACCCTCAACCAAAAACAAATTGTATTTTTGCCTGAACTTTTTTTTGTCTAAAGACCGAATAATTTTTATTTTATGAGCTGTAAGCATCTAAAGAAATATTTTCAAAAGTATTATATATTTTTTTCATCCGCAACCGCAATCCTCCTACTGTATGCTTGCAGTACCACTAAAAAAGTTCCTGAAGGCGATTATTTACTAGTCAAAAATTCTTTCAAATACGAAGATGGAAAACTTTTCGAGGACGAACTTCCGGATTATGTTTTGCAAAAACCCAACAAAAAAGCAATTTTCTTGTTTCCTGTAGGTTTATGGATGTACAATGCAGCCAATCCAAAATACGATTCTTTGCTGAATGAATATATGACGTATCCCAGCAATATGAGAAATCAGGATTTAAGAGATTCTCTTTTTGTAAAATATAATTTGTCTGAAGACATTGGTAGAAATCTTTTGGTGGATCGTTTTCTTCATAATATAGGAAATCCTCCCGTAATTTTAGAGCAAGGTAAAACCGAACAAAGTGCGTCCAATATTCGTAAAAGAATGGTTTACAGAGGATATTGGGATGCTTCCGTAAAATTTAATCAAGAATTAGATTCTGCCTCCAAAAAAGCGAAAGTAAATTATTTAATTACCCATAAAGATCCTACTTATATTAAAGACTACTATTATAATATTCCTGATAAAGGCATAAAAGCGGTTTATGAAGAACGTTTAAACAAATCCATCATCAAATCAAAACAAATTCTTGATCAAACCGATTTGGAAAAAGAAATTAAAAGGATTAATGATTTAATGAAAAGCAAAAGTTACTACGCTTTCAACAACACCAACGAAGAAATTTTCTTTACTGCTGATACTTTGGACAGTAGAAAAAATGTGCCTTTAACCATGGAAATTCATAAAGATTCTTTGGATTCTCCATACAAAAAAACCACAATAGGTAATATTGATGTGGCTATTGTAGAAAATACATCCGACTTTCCTCACAATACAGAAATGGACAGTTTACGGGGCATTCGTTTTCATAAAATTGATAATCAATATACCAGCCGTTCTTTATGGAGAAGTATCATTTTAACACCTGATTCATTATATCAGCAAAAAAATCTAGATCTCACCAAAAGAAATATTTTGGCGATGAATAATTTCAGTATTTTGAAAGCTCGAGATTCCTTAAGAAGAGGTGGAACTTCAGCTCCAAATGACAGTATTTTAGATGTTCTGTATTTATTAAAACCCCTTCCAAAATATGAATTAAAATTGGCTGCTGATGCCAATTATTCTCAACTTTTAAGTATTGCAGCGGCTCCTTCTGCAGATTTGACCCAAAGAAATATTTTTGGAGGCGCCGAAAACCTTTCAACAAGTGTTTCCGGAATTTTTGGAAGCATTAGAAA
>JAEZWE010000096.1 GCA_023420435.1 Bacteroidota bacterium | reverse complement strand
GTTTCCAATTCTGTGAAAACTTTTTGCTTGATTTCTTTGTTTTCTATAATGGCTTCAATCACCAAATCGCAGTCCTTTAATTCTTTTAATTCGGCACAGAATTTTATTTTATTGAAAATTTCCTCTGCTTTTTCGTAGGAAATTTTTTCTTTGAAAGCGAGTTTTTGAAGGGAGTTTTCAAGATTTTGAAGTGCTTTTTCGGTTTGTATGGTATTAACATCAAACAAAAAAACTTCGCAACCATTAGTTGCCGCAACTTGTGCAATCCCAATTCCCATCGTTCCGGATCCGATGATTCCTATTTTTTTCATTTGTACAATGTAAAAAGTACAATGTAAAATGTATTGATGTTTTTGAATTAAAAAATACTTTTTACATCATACATTACAATTTGTACAGTAGTTTATTTTCCTTTATAATTCGGTTTTCTTTTTTCTAAAAATGCGGCAACTCCTTCATAAAAATCTTCAGTGTGAGCTGCTTCTTGCTGCAATTCGGCTTCTAATTCCAATTGTTTGGTTAAATTATTTTTATAGGATTGTGCAAACGCTTTTTTGGTTAATTTCAAAGCCGCTGTTGGCATATTGGAGAGCTGTTCTAAAATTTCCATTGATTTTTTGGTAAATTCTGCTTCGCTGAAAACTTCACCAACTAATCCCAAGGTTTTTGCTTCTAGAGCGGAAAGTTTTTTACCTGTAAATGTAAGGTAATTTGCCATTTGACGACCGAGAAGGCGAGGTAAGAAATAGGTTCCTCCTGTATCAGGAATGAGTCCGATTTTTGAAAAAGCCTGTGAAAAATAAGCATTTTCTGAAGCTAAAGCAAAATCGCTAATTAAAGCCAACATCGCTCCAGCTCCAACAGCAGGTCCATTTACCAAAGCTACCACTGGTTTTTTACAATGCGTAAGTTCTAAAACCAAAGGATTGTAATAATCTTCTACAATTTTATGAACAATCTGATGATCGTGATGTTCTCTTCCTTGCACAAAAGCGTCATCTAAATTCTGTCCGGAACAAAACGCCTTACCACGTCCGGAAATAGCGACCGTTCTTACCGATTCATCATTGCTACAAGTTTGAAAAAAATCTTTCAGTTCTTCCAGGCAAGGTTTTGTAAGTGCGTTCATGGTTTCACTTTGGTTCAGGAAAGCAATTTTTAATTTTCCATCAAAGTGTGATTCTACGTCAAATTGTGTGTACATTGGATATGGGTGTTTTTTGTTAGGTATTTGTTATTAATGGCATTTAAAATAATCAAAAGGTTCCAGACAATCGTTGCATTGGTAACTTGCTTTGCACAATGTAGAACCGAATCTGCTGATTTGTTTGGTGTTTTCGCTTCCGCATCTTGGACATTTTTTCGGAATGTTTAGCTGATTTTCTTCTGCACCTTTTTCAGGTGGTGTAATTCCGTATTCCCGAAGTTTTTCCCGAGCTTCATCGGTAATCCAATCCGTTGTCCAAACCGGAAACATTTGTGTGGTTACTTTTGCAGAAATTCCGTTTTCTCGGAGCAATTTTATAATATCTTCCTCAATCGTAAACATGGCAGGACAAGCGGAATAAGTTGGTGTAATCACAATTTCAGCATCGTTTTCCGAAATCCATTTTGCATCACGGACAATCCCAAGTTCTACAATATTGATGACGGGAATTTCAGGATCGGGAATTTGAGATAATATGTTAAATAAATTTTTCAATTTGAAAATTTTTCAAATTAAATTACCACGTGCAATCCGGATAGGTTCGTTGCATGTACTGAAGATCCGTTAAAATATATCCGAAATATTCGGTGTGGATTCCTTTTCTGCTGCCTTTTTGCATCCAGTTGTTTTCGGGAAGTTGTAAACCAAATTTTTCAAAATCTTCCGAAATTTTCTGTTTCCAATCTTCGTACAAATTTTTGGAATCGGGAATTAAATTTAATTCAACCAAATCCTTTTCACCTTCTACCTCATCGAATAATCCACCGGTAAATTCCCACACGTTTTCTACTGCATTTTGCAAACGGGTTTTGCTTTCTTCGGTTCCACCGGCGAAAACTTTAATCCACGTTTCGGCATGGGTTTTATGGTATTTTACTTCTTTCAGAGATTTTATAGCAATTGCTTTTACATCTTCATCTGCAGAATTCATCAAATTTTCGTATAATAATTTTTGATACACCGCAAAGAAATAGACTTTGAGAATAGTTTGTGCATAATCTTCATTGGGAATTTCCACGAGTTGCGCATTGAGATATTCTTTTTCAACACGAAGCATAGCGAAATCATCAACAGTTCTTCCGTCTGCAAAAAATTTGGTCGCGAGATGGTACCAATTATTCGCTTGTCCAAGTTGATCCAAAGCAATATTTGTCAAAGCAATATCTTCCTCCAAATAAGGACCTTTTCCACACCATTCAGCGAGTCTTTGTCCCATTATCAGGGAATCATCGGCGAGTTTTAAAATATAGTTTTTCATTTTTTTAGAATCAAGAACCGAGAATCAAGAATCAAGAATACAAATTTGTCTTGCATCCTGGTTCTTGGTTCTCGAATCTGTTTTACATATTTTTCACATCATTAGGAATTTGATAAAAAGTAGGATGACGGTAGAGT
>JAEZWE010000216.1 GCA_023420435.1 Bacteroidota bacterium | reverse complement strand
AAGGAAGTATTTTGGGTGATAAAACCAGAATGGAAGAATTGGCAAAAGAAGAAAATGCTTTTATTCGTCCTTCTCCAAGTTCCGGATTTTTGGGTGGAATTGCGAATTCAACTTTTGAAACGATGTTGATTTGTGAAGCTGCAGGTTACGATTATATTTTAATAGAAACTGTTGGTGTTGGACAAAGCGAGGTTTTAGTAAATGATATTTCTGATGTTTTTCTTTTTTTGAAAATTATTGGTGGTGGTGATGAACTTCAAGGCATAAAACGGGGCGTTATGGAATTGGTAGATCTTGTTTTTATTAATAAGGTGGAGCAAGAAAATCTGCAAAAAGCAAAATCTACCAAACAGGAACTGTTGAGGGCTTTGCATTTTATGCATCCCAAAGAAAAAGATTGGAAAGTTCCTGTTTTATTTGGTTCGGCTTTGAATAATGAAGGATTGGACGATGTTTTTGAAAAAATTCAAGATTTTATTAATTTGAAAAATGAAACGGGACGATTTTTAGAAGTTCGAAAACAGCAAGCTGAAAAACGCTTCGAGTTTTGGGTTCAGGAATATATTCTTCAGAGAACAAAATCCGATAAAAATGCTGAAAATTCATTTGAAGAACATAAAAAAAATGCTTCCGAACTGAAAGAAAATCCAAGTTCGGAAGCAAGAAAATTTGTAAATGATATTTTAGGAAATTTTACTTCTTAGCTTTTTCGTTTATCTCTAAATAACCATCAAAAGAAATTGGCTGTCTGTCCTGAGAATCTACTGAAAGATAAGCTCTTCCATTTTCGTGAATTTCAAAATGTAAGGCATTTACTTTGCTGACATCGTTTGGTGAAATCGTTAAAATAATTTTTCCTTTTTTTCCTTCTTTTTTTGTAATGGTATAATCTTTTGAAACAAATCTTAAACCAGCATCATTAGGGTTTTGTGTTCCACTAAAAGATCTTCCAAAATAAGGTAACGTTGCTGAAAGTTCTTTATTTTTTATTACAACATCATATCCGGCATCTAAATTCAAAATTCGAGAACTTGTAGAATTTGGAATGGAATTCATGATATTAATAACATCATAATTGGTAGGAATTGCTCTTTGTGCAACGAAGGTAAATTCATTATTATTAACAATAGTTTTCACGGTATTTTTATCCAAATAGGCTTGTGAATTACAACTTTGCATTACCAAAATTGAGAGCATTATAAACAGTAATTTTTTCATTATTTTAGGAATTAATTATAAATTGATAACAAATTTTATGCAAAACTCTCATCCAAAATCCTTTGGAATAATAATTGTTTATTTTTTTCTAATTAATATAAACACTATTATGAAAATTACTCATTTTTTATCGATTGGAGTTTTTGCATTATCCATGATATCCTGTACTACAAATCCAATTACAGGAAGAAAATCAATTCAATTAGCTAATGATGCAGAAATTGCATCCATGGCAACTGCAGAATATCAAAAAGCATTGTCTGAAGCTAAAGTAATCCGTGGAACTACTCAAGCGAAAAATGTTTCTAATGTGGGAGTCCGAATTAAAAATGCAGCTAATAATTATTATAAAAGTATTGGCAGAGAAGGTGATTTAGCAAATTATAATTGGGAATTTAATTTATTGGAAAGTCCACAACTTAATGCATGGTGTATGCCTGGTGGAAAAGTAGCGGTATATACAGGAATATTACCCATAACACAAAATGAAACAGGTTTAGCAGTAGTTATGGGTCATGAAGTTTCTCACGCACTTGCAGGACATGGAAATGAGCGAATTTCGCAAACCATGATTGCACAATATGGAGGTGCTATTTTGGGCAGTACCATTTCTAATGGACAATGGGCTCAGATTTTTGAACAAGTTTATCCTATTGGTGCACAAGTTGGTTTATTGGCTTACGGAAGAAAACAAGAATTAGAAGCAGATCAAATGGGACTTTATTTGATGGGTATGGCAGGCTATGACCCTAGACAAGCAATTCCTTTTTGGAACAGAATGGAAGCTGCTTCAGCAAATTCACAAAGACCGCCAGAATTTTTATCCACACATCCTGGTCCTGAAAACAGAATTTCAGGTTTGAATAAATTTATGGATCAAGCTTTACAATATTACAGAGCTGCTGGTGGAAAAATGTAAAAAAAGTTTTTATAAATCTTAATAATGCCTTTTCTAATTTTTTATAAATTTGGAAAGGCTTTTTTTAATTAAAACTAATAATCATGAGAAGTATTACATTAATTGGAATTATCTTGTTGTTAGTAGCAACATTTCTTTTTTATCTAACCACAGATTTTAGTGTAGAGCAATTAAAACTTTCCCACATGATGGGAATTATGGCAGGTATAGGTTTGGGTTTAATCTTTGGCGGAATGGTAGGCTACGTAAGTAAAGGTTCTGCCATAAAGGAAGAACAGAAAAGAAGGGAATTTAAACAGCTTCAAAAAGATAAATTAGAGCTGGAGAAAAAAGCAGCCGATTTTGAAAAACAAAAGCGGGAAGCGGAAATAAACGAGCAAGAAAAAAAGCAGAATTTTTAAATT
>JAEZWE010000040.1 GCA_023420435.1 Bacteroidota bacterium | reverse complement strand
TTAACTCATATTGAAACAAAGATTCTTTCCTTTTTCTTGAATGATAGCTTCCTGTACCAAATAAAGGATAATCTAATCCTGTAGAAATTCTGGTTTGATAAAACAAATCTTCATTTTCGGCAAAACCCGGTTTAAAATTGTAAGCAACATCAGAAACCCAAGTAAGATTTAACTTATTGAACCAATTTTCTTTAGGCGCTTTAAACTTTATTTTTTCTTTTGAAATTTCATTTTGAGACCAAAGCAAATTCCAATTTTCAAATTCTGTTTCCTTTGATGTTAGCTTAGTGATTTCCTGTGCTAGTTGATACAGCTTTTTATATTCTGAAACCAGAGAATTCAGTTGATTTGAATTCACATTAGAATTGTATTGGTTTTGAGACAAAAACCAATTAGCAAATAAAAGCAATGTAAGTAACCATCCTTTTCTCATCCTTTCTACATTTTTTCTTTGTGCTTTTAAATGTACGTGTACGAAAATAGAAAAAAAACTTTTATTATTATGTAATGAATTTGAAATTTATCATTTTTTCAGCATTAAAAAAATTGTATTTTTGAAAAATGACCATCATTTCCTACAACGTTAACGGAATTCGGGCTGCATTTACAAAAAATTTTGTAGATTGGTTGAAAGTTGCAAATCCTGATATTATTTGCATCCAAGAAAGCAAAGCCGGAAATGATCAAATCGATATCGAAAGTTTTGAAAAAGCAGGTTATTACAGTTATTGGCATTCTGCTCAAAAAAAAGGATACAGTGGCGTTGGAATTTCTTCAAAAGTGAAACCTAAAAAAGTAATTTATGGTTGTGGAATTGAAAAATACGACAACGAAGGGCGAATTATCCGCGCTGATTTTGAAGATTTTTCGGTGATTTCGGTTTATGTTCCATCTGCTTCTAATATTGATCGATTAGGCTATAAAATGGAATTTTGTTATGATTTTTTAGATTACATCAAAAATTTAAAAAAAGAAATTCCAAATCTAATTATTTCTGGAGATTTTAATATTTGTCATAAACCTATAGACATCCACAATCCTGAAGGTTTAAAAAATGTTTCGGGTTTTTTACCGATGGAAAGAGAATGGCTTTCAAAATTTATAGAAGAATGCGAATTAATTGACAGTTTCCGCTACTTCAACGAACAACCGGATCATTATACTTGGTGGAGTTACCGACAGAATTCAAGAGCCAGAAATAAAGGATGGAGATTGGATTACAATTTCGTTTCACACAGTTTAAAAAATCAGTTGGAAAGAGCCGTAATTTTAAAAGAAGTTTTCCATTCCGATCATTGTCCTGTTTTGGTGAAATTTAATACTTTTTTGTAATTTAAAATTCAATAATTACCGATGGAATCGATTATAAAAAATATTATTGAAGATATTAAAATCATGATAAGGTAAAGAAATATTCATTAAACATTTTTAAAGAATGGAAAAGAATTCAATATGTTCTTCTGGGAAATATCATCTCGAACAATTTATCTTCTTCTAAATTATTAGATAAAACTACAGGAATGGAAATTGGCTCCACGATTTCCCACACCACTTTGAGGAGAATTTTTGAGTCTGAAATCTCACACACAGTTTTCAGTGATTTAAGATTTTTGAAAACTTTAGATAAACTCTGTATTTTTTTGGGGTTCAAAAATCTAGAGACTTATTTGTTAACCAATGCCGAAACTTTTAGAAATGAATCTGAAAATAAGGATTTGGAAATATGCCGGAAAATCATTCAGGAATCTTGTAAAACAGAATTTGAAATTCTGCAAACGATGCCTGATTATAAAATAGATAAACTCCTGAAATATACCTTTACTGAGTCAAATTACCGGAGACTTACAGAATCCTATATGGAAAGGCTGAAAAAAGAAAATTTCAGTTTCGATTTTAATTATAAAAAAGCGGGTTTCGAAATTATTTCCATTGAAACTTTAGTAAATTCTGAAGAATTTAAAATATTTCGAACTAAAGAACATTGGGATTTAATCTTTAGATCACCCGAAAAAAGTTTTGTACACGAAGTGTACAATAACTGGATATATTATTTCAAAATAGACCGAAACAATACTTGGAAAATATGGAATGTTTATAACCCCAATTTTGATAATCTTATATAATTAAAAAAAGAATATTGAACCTATTCTTTTAATATCATCATTTGTGCTTTAGCTTCTGCAAATATTAAAAAAAACAAAAATAAAATTCCTTCAAAAATGAATATATCTGAACATAAAAATGAAAAAAAAAATGCTTCCTAAATTAGGAAGCATTTCATTTAAAAAATTTGTACATTAATCGACAATTTCATATTCAATCGGCATGGTACCATTGTTGTGGTCTCCGATTTCGTTGAACGCTGCTTTAGTAATATCTAAAGCTCGTGAAGAGTGAAAAGGACCTCTGTCGTTAATTTTCACTTCCACACTTTTTCCTGTTCTTAGGTTGGTAACTTTTACCACCGTTCCAAAAGGAAGCGTTCTGTGTGCAGCAGTAAGTTTCGAATTACTGAAAATTTCACCGCTTGCTGTTTTTCTACCATTAAACTTATCGTGGTAGTACGATGCAAAACTTGTTTTGGCATCTGTGGCATTGTTCTTGAAAGAATAAATACCAAGTGTTGAAATCATCATTATGACTACGGGAATAAATCTCTTCATCATTTTGAATTTTGGGGTTTTGACGTGGCAAATTTACCCTGATTTGCATTCCTGCAATAATTCGACAGTTAAACAAATATAATTTTTTGTTAAAATTTTATTAATACTCTTCGTAACGTTTGATTTCATAGTGCTTCTCAAGGATTGTTAAAAAATGTTAAAAAAAACAACATAAACGTTAAGATTATTAACAAAGCTTTACATACAATTGAAAATATGAATTCAGTAGTACCTCTATTAATCAACGTTTTCAAAATTAATTTAAATAAAAAAGGCTTTCAAAAGAAAGCCTTTAATTTTTATACTAATTCTCCATAAAGATCGAATTCCTCCGCTGAAGTGATCTTCACCTTTGCGAAATCGCCTATAGAAATATAGGTGTCTTTTGCATCTACCAAAACGGTGTTATCAACATCGGGTGAATCGAATTCCGTTCTTCCAACAAAATAATTTCCTTCTTTTCTGTCGAAAATACATTTATAGATTTTTCCAATTTTTTCTTGATTTTTTTCCCAGGAAATCTGGGACTGCAATTCCATAATTTCTTCTACTCTACTTTCTTTAACCTCTTGCGGAACATCATCTTCTAAAACAAAAGCACCGGTATTTTCCTCGTGGGAATAAGTAAAACAGCCTAATCTGTCAAATCTTTGTTCACGAATCCAATCTTTCATTTCCTGAAATTTTTCCTCTGTTTCTCCAGGATATCCACAAATTAGTGTGGTTCTAATCGCCATACCAGGAACTTTTTCACGGAATTTAGCCAGTAAAGCATCGGTCTTTTCGTGGGTTGTTCCACGCTTCATCGACTTCAAAATTTCAGAATTGATATGCTGCAAAGGAATATCGATATAATTACAGATTTTCTCTTCATTTTTTATTAAATCCAAAACATCTTCCGGAAAACCGCTTGGAAAAGCATAATGCAAACGAATCCATTCTATACCTTCCACTTTCACCAATTCTTTTAGTAAATCGGCCAAAGCTCTTTTTTTATAAAGATCTAATCCATAGTAGGTTAAATCCTGAGCAATTAAAATAAGTTCTTTAGTTCCGGATTTTGCTAATTTTTGGGCTTCAATTACCAAATTTTCAATAGGCGTTGAAATATTTTTCCCCCGCATTAATGGTATTGCACAAAAAGAACATGGACGATCGCAACCTTCCGCAATTTTAAGATAGGCGAAATGTTTTGGCGTAGTGGTCAATCTTTCTCCCACCAATTCATGCTTGTAATCTGCCCCTAATTGTTTTAATAAAATCGGTAAATCTCTGGTTCCAAAATATTGATCTACGTTGGGAATTTCCTTTTCCAAATCCGGTTTATAGCGCTCCGAAAGACATCCCATTACAAAAACTTTCTCAATCTCACCTCTTTCTTTAGCTTCTACAGCATCCAAAATGGTGTTTACACTTTCTTCTTTGGCATTATCGATAAATCCACAAGTGTTAATGACAACAATGTCTCCTTTTTTTTCGTGAACTACTTCTTTTCCGTTGGCTTTCAGTTGTCCCATCAAAACTTCAGAATCCACCACATTTTTGGAACATCCCAAAGTAATGATATTGATTTTCTTTCTTCCGGTAGATTTTGTACGCATTTTTCTAAATTTTTAACTCGCTGTAAAGCAGTGAATTTTGAGTCTGCAAATTTAGCAATAAAAAAAGAACCACGATTGTGGTTCTTGAGTTCTTTCAATTTTCTTTATTTAGAAGTTTTTTTCTGAAAATTTCGGTTGAGTTTTATCTTTTTCCGATAAAATAATTTCATCTAAAGGCAGTTTCCAATCGATATTAAGTTCCGGATCATTCCACAAAACACCGCCTTCAGCTTCTTTATTGTAGAAATTATCGCATTTGTAGGAAAAAATTGCTGTTTCACTTAGTACGGAAAAACCGTGTCCAAAACCTCTGGGTACGTAAAACTGTAATTTATTTTCATCTGAAAGTTCTATACCAAACCATTTTCCAAAAGTGGGCGAATTTTCCCGCAAATCTACCGCCACATCATAAACGCAACCTTCTAAACAGGAAACCAATTTAGCTTGTGCATGTTCTGCTTTCTGCAAATGCAGTCCGCGCAAAACGCCATAAGAAGATTTTGAAATATTGTCCTGAACAAAGTGTCCGTTCAAACCTGTTAATTCTTCAAATTTTTTTTCGTTGAATTTTTCGTAAAAGTAACCGCGGTCATCATTGAAAATGGTGGGTTCTATAATATAGCAATCTTTTAAAGGGCTTTCTTTAATTTTCATTTTTTATTTTTTCTAAAGCAATGGATTCTTTCATCATTTTTTTGATGAATAAATACGCTATGATGGTAGGAAGCAAAACTACTAAAATAACCATCCAATCCGGAAACTTCATCATGATCACAAAAAAATTCAAAACCAACTGTACTGCACAATACATGCTGCTTACTATTAAATGGGATATTTTTTTATCGTTGGCAAAAAGCTGATATAGATGTCTGCGATGTGCTTCGAAAATATTTTCTTTTAGTTTTAACCGTTCCAAAATGGTTAAAACGACTTCAACTCCATATACGGTTAAAAATAAAATCCATTTAATTTCTCCGGTTTTTGTTATTAACATCCCTAATAAAGCTAAGATCCAAAAAGCGATGCTCATACTTCCGACATCACCCATAAAACATCTGGCTTTTTTTCTAAAATTGAAAAAAAGAAATATTATTGATGCAATTAATGGATAAATAATGAAATCTGAATCAGCAAAATTCACTACATTTTCGTTAACATAAAAAAGTGAGCCTAAAGTTAACAAGCTGTACAATCCAGACATTCCGTTAATGCCATCCATAAAATTATAGGCATTAAGTATTCCTATACAAAAAATGTAAATGATTGGAATTATCCAAATTGGAATTTCCTGAAAAACATTCAAAAAATAAAGTAATAAAGTAACGGCAATAAAATGGAAAACAATACGGATTTTGGCAGAAAGTTCCGTAATATCATCAATAAAACTAATGGTTGCCAATACCAGTAAACCCATTCCTAAAACCAAAATATTGGGGAAAAACTGTAAATTTTCTAAAAAAAAGTGGGAAGCCAAAAATATTAAAAATGCGATTGGATAAATAATTCCGCCACCTCTCACCGTAATTTCGGTATGTGCGCTGCGATGATTGGGTTTATCGATAATATTAAAATAATCAGCCAATTTAAAATACATCAATGAGAGTCCAAAAAGTAAAGCTGCTACTATTAAATACTGCATTTATTTAAAACTTTTAATCGTTTTCATCAACCCTTCTTCTGCTGAAACTGGCAAATTTTCAATACCTAATGCTTTTTTAATTTTAGCATTTGAAACTTGATAACTTTCCGTCAGTTTTTTTAGTCTTTCAGAATTCAGCGGTAAATTAATTTTATCTCCCAAAAAAGCAAGATTTGTAATTAATTTTGAGGGTAATTTCCACAATTTTTCTTTTTTACCTATGGTTTTCGAAATTAATTTCACAAGCTGATTAGTTGAAAGACTTTCGTCGTCTGCAATATTATAAATTCCTGATGAAATATCCCTATTTAACATTTCAAAAATGATAAAATTTAGATTATCAATACTTAAAAACGATCTTTTATTTTCGAAAGATGCTAAGGGCCAAGGAATTCCTTTTTCAACAACTTTGTATAATAAATTTAAATTTCCTTTATTTCCCGGACCATGAATCATACATGGACGAATGATAAAAAGTCGCTTTCCTAGAGGCAAATCTTTTGACAATAGGTATTCTTCCGCCATTAATTTTGATTTTCCATAAGGTGTTTTTGGATTTGAAATATGATTTTCATCCAAAATCTCATTTACAGTATCTGCAGTAGCTTTAACCGAACTGAAATAGAAAAAATCTTTAATGTCGGAATTCAAAAAATCATCAAAAAGTTTTTTGGTAAGTTCTGTATTTACTTCGAAATATTCACTTTCAGAAGTGGTGTTTGCGGTGTCGTGAGCTTTTCCCGCAAGATGAATTATGGCTTGAGCTGTTTTAGTAAGTATCCATTTATTTCTTAGCGAAACCCTTTCTACTGCACACCCTTTTTCTTTCAAAGAAATTGAAAGATTATTTCCTACAAAACCAGAATTACCTGAAATAAGAATTTTAAAAACACAAACATTCATCTAAGAAAATTATGATTTCATAAAAGCTATTAAAAATTGAATTAATTGAACTGGCGTAAAGCCTCTCTATTAAAAAAGTCTCGTTCTTTATCATGCAACCAACCCCATTTATTAAAAAATTTAATTGCTGAACTTATAAAAATTCTGAATAATTTGAAATTTTTGTTTGCACCTGATTCATAACCGTGAACAATTGAAGTTTTAGGAAAATATATTGTTTTATATTTTTGATGCATTCTTCGAGATAAATCCCAATCTTCAAAATACATAAAAAACCGATCATCATATAATCCAACCTCCTTAATAGCAGATAATCTAAGCAATGTAAAACATCCTGATAGTATAGGTGAGTTGTATATTAAATCGCTTTTTACTTTTTGCAATTCATACTTTTCAATGAACCTTTCATATAAAAATTTAGGCTTTTTTAGTTTACGCATTAAAATGCTATACGGAGTTGGAAGCAATTTAGGAAGTGTTTGAATGGTCCCATCTTCATTGAGAACTTTAGG
The DNA here is from genome assembly GCA_023420435.1 of Bacteroidota bacterium. Taxonomy (GTDB): domain Bacteria; phylum Bacteroidota; class Bacteroidia; order Flavobacteriales; family Weeksellaceae; genus JAEXBA01. Next base: position 9,015 of record JAEZWE010000040.1, on the reverse strand, counting down.
CATCATCATGCCAATTTCATCATTTTGATCCATAAACTCTAACATTTTTTTAATGACATTTTCATATATTCTTACATCAGGATTTATAACGAAATGAAACATAAAACCTTCGTTTATCGATTTTTTGATTGCAATGTTATGCGCAGCGCCAAAACCTGGATTTTTGGGATTATGAATGTACTGAATATTAAATGACATATTCTTAAGAACAGACAGTTTATCATCAGGTGAATTATCAATAAGAAATAACTTAAAGTTTTCAGTAGAATAATTCAATAAGTCTTGTATTGTTTTTTCAATTTCTTTTAAACTTTGTTTATACAAAACTATGCAACCTGAAACTTTATAATTTATACTTTCACCCATTTTTTAGATTCACTATCAAATTTTTTGACAATTTTTGCCGGTGTACCAACGGCAATAACATTTTCAGGAATACTTCTAGAAACAACACTATTAGAGCCAATAATACTACCTTTACCAATTTTTACACCTGGCAAAATTGAAACAAATTCCCCAATCCATACATTATCTCCTATTTCTACCGACTTAGTACTCAAAGGTCTTAAACTTGGAGAAACTTCTGGAAAGCTTCTTTCGTCTCCATGATTTCCATAATCTCCATGAGAGATATCCGTGATGAAAATTTTGCTTGCCATTAGAACATTATTGCCTATGATTACTTTTTCTGCCGAAGCAATATGCACATAATCATTTAATTGTACATTTTCCCCAATAAACAAAACTTTCTTTTTGGAAGAAGAATAAGCTTCAATTCGACATCCTGGACCACAAGTAAATCCTTTCCCCAAAGAAATAAATTTTTTACCCCGTAAATCTAATGGAAATCTTATCAAACGAGCATTTCTAAAAACAAAAAAAGTTCTAATTTTAAAAAAAAATAACTTTATTACGCCTAAAAGACCATAGTTTTCTAATTTATTCATTTAAAATTAATTTAAAAAGTTCTTCCCAATTTCTTGTTATTGGCTTGGAGTAAACTATTGCAACTCTATTATCAAAAATCAAGTTTCCAAAAATAAAATTTTTCATTTCCTTTGCAAGAGCATTAGAATCTTTTGGATCAAAATATTTTACTTTTTTATAGTCACCTACAGTTTCATGAGCATAAGGTAAATCGGATACTAAAATAGGTTTTCCATATTTCTTATATTCAGTTATGGGTAAACCCCAAGTTTCGAGTTTAGAAGCAAAAATAAGACAGTCCGATAATTGATAATATTCTTCAATTTTTTCTCTGGATTGAAGTCCAATAAATTTAATATTTTTTAAATGCTTAAACTTTTCAAAAATTGTTTTCGAATAATTATTTTCACTACCATCAAGAGTTAGGATCACTTCAAAATTATTATTCTGTTCTTTTGTAAGCTGCTCAACAGCTTCACAAACAATCTCGAAATTTTTAAAATCTCTTGGAAAAGCTGGATAAAAAAATTTTTTTAGCTCATCACTTTTATCCTCAACTTCATTAAATATTCTTTTATCTTCTTGAGAAATTGGCAAGCTAACCACTATTTTTTTCTTAGAAATTTTAAAAAGATCGGCAAACTTGTTTCTCATCCATTGTTGTTGTACTACTATAAAATCATTTTTATGAATGTTAATCCTATATAAGTACTTATAAAATTTAGCATACAAAAATCTTATAGGGTTTTTGAAGAAATCAAAGAAGTTTTGCTTATGAAAAGCAATAGCATTATGACAGTAAACTACTCGTTTTCTTGCTGTAGTATTTGGTGTCATATCATGCAAACTAAACCAAAAGTAAACATTAAAATCTTTTGATATCTCTTTACATTTCCAATATTCAAAAAGAATCCTTTTAAACCAAGAACTTTTTACATGGGGATATTCAATTAATTGAATATTGTTAAAGCCTTTGAATAATTTTGTTGAATGAACTAAAGCATAAACCTTATAGTTTTTTGAAAAGTTACTAACCTCCAACCAATTTAATAATGAAGATAAAATTGTTAAAGGTCCTCCTTCAGAAAAATTCACTGCAGATATAACTATTACTTTTTTTTCCGTCAACATGTTTTACTTTTTCTTTAATAATTTATTATAATAATATCACCCGGAGCAATGTTAACTGAGTATTGTTTGCTTTTTGAAACTTTAATTGGCTTTTTACTGCTATTTGAAATGTTGATATCTGTGGTTGGTTTCAAATTAAGCTTTAAACTAGAGTTTATATCTTTATTTAACACTCCAATAAACTTCTTGTTTCCTTTGACAAAGAAAGAAACTAATGCTGGTTTATCAGTTTCAAAATTATTAAAATATTTAAATTTTTGCGATAACTTTCTTGTACCAAAAGCATTATCCGTATGAAAAACTCCAGTAACATAACATTCAATAAAAAAATCGGCAAAAGATTGTATTTCTTGATTAATCTTTTTCACTAAATTATAAGTAATTGTAGGTTTGCCTTCAGACGATACAATAGAATGCTTGAAATTATTTTTCTTCCAATTCTCATCATCTAATGTCCAATAAGTAAAATATTGTAGTCCTTTTGCACCATAAAACAAATTGCTGTATTGCTGTAATTTCAAACCTGCTTCAGTTGGTTGACGATAATTTCTAAAAACAGTAGAATTTGCAAATCCCCAAAATTTCTTATTAGATTGAAGAGATAATTTTCTAATATCTTCCAAGTTGGAGTACCATTTATTATCGATGATATTGTTTTGTAAAGGATAGTTATCAAAAGAAATAAAATCAAATGGGACTGTCTCAGAAAATTGATGAAGATAATTTGTATATGTAGATGATTTTAACTGATCTTCTGTTGCGTAATTTGGGAACAAATTAATATAACACGGATGTTTTTGATCAAACTTTTTTATGGTTTTTATTTTCTCAGCAACATTATTAAATTCAAGTAAACTGGGCTCATCCGAAATATAATAGCCAAACAAGGCCGGATGATTTTTAAATCGTTTAACCGTTTTCTCCGGATCACTTATTAATTCTAAAGAAAAGAGGAGAATTTTCACTCCCGCTACTTGTGCACAATCCAAAGCTTCAGCTGCTTCATCATTAGTATAAAAAGTAGTAAAATTAATATTAAACCCTGCATCTTTTAAAGTTCTATAGGAATTTTCGCTTGTATATTTGCTTTGAACCCCATGAAAAGCCATTATTGGTATTTCAGAAGCATTGATGTGTAGATTAAAAACCAACAAAAGCCATATTATGAAAAATCTAACCTTCATTTTTTAAATCTTTTAATTTATTTTCGAAAATTTTCAAATATCTTTTCTTAATTACAGCCACACTCTTTTTATTTAACAAATTATAAAAGAAAACCATAACTTTCAGTGATAAAATTCGTCTTTCTAAAAAACTTCTGTAACTAAATTTATGTTTTTCAAGATAGTATTTATATGATTTTAATAGAATTAAAAGATTACTATCAGAAGTCTCAGTTCGATCATCTATTAAATGTTTATATATGAAATCCTTTTTGTAAAGTGTACTAGATTTTTTCTTTAGCAATCTATTAATAATATCTGATTCTTCACAATACATAAATATTTTTTCATCAAAGCCACCAATTTTTTCGAATTTTTCTTTATCTATAAAAAGTAAAGCTCCCGAAAGAAAAAAATATTTCTCAATGTAAATATTCAATTTATTTAAAATTCTACAAATTGGTGCCGTAAAAATAAAGAAATCAAATTCAGGTCTAATCCAAAAAGACATATTATCTCCTCCCAGCTGATTGCCTCCAATAATAGCAACTGATGAGTTTTTTTTAAAAATTTCTAAAGCTTGGGCAAAAATTGGACGCACAAAAATAACATCCGGATTTACTATAGCTATTATTTCAGCAGTTGCCAATTTAATCCCTATATTATTACCTTGTCCATAACCTCCATTTTCAACATTATGATACATTAAAACAGATTCAGTAAATCTGTTCTTAATCAAGTTTTTCGTTTCTTCAAAAGCTTCTTTAGACCCATTCTCTACTACTATAATTTCAATCTTTTCAATCGGAATATCAGCAGTTTTATATATTGAATCTATACAATTAATTATATCTTTCTGAGAATGATAAGTTACAATAACGAATGACATTTCTTTCATGCTAAAATAGTTATTTAATAAAAAACATCTTTTAGATAAGGTATTGATTCAATGATTAAATAAAGTTCCTCTTTCATATGATTTTGAGGAAGAAATAAATCCGGTAAAATATAAATACACATTAATGCAAGTAAATGTACCAACGAAAAAAGAACCATTTTTAAAAATCTAATTTTATGGGGTAAACCAGAAATCATTTTTAAATAAAAAATTATCCAAAAGATAGAGAATGGTAAAATATAACGATGTCCTATAATTTGAAGAAAAAGCGAAGATAAGAGAAATAAGACCGAAAAAAAAGATAATTTCATTAAGAATACGAATTCCTGATCATTCATTTTATCAGGATAATTATTTGTTATTCTAAAGAACTCAAATAATAAGAAACTTAGATAAATTATATATGGCAAAGCATTAAAAATCCCCCCAATAATAGAAGTTTCATATTCACCACCAAGATAACTATCAAAGTGGCTAAAAGAAATACCTATCCCATATTGTAAGACTAAAAATAAAAATAAGGCAAACGCTACAGAGCAATACAATAATATTTTTAAGTAATTTTTATCTTTTATTAAAAATAAAGGTATAAAGAGCAATAGCACTGCTAAACCGTTGTGAAATAAAATACTTAGAATACCAAGACCAATTCCCAAAATGTAATTCCTTTTATTAAGTAAATAATATAGTCCTAAAATCATGATTGGAAATCCCAAATAATATCTTATTTGATTCGTAAAATGTACATAATCTAAAAGAAAATAAATCAGAAAAACATATACAAAATTCCTAGTAAATTTACTGATCAGTAAAAAGAATAAAAAAATGATCGAAATAATATGAAATATAAAAAGGTCTTCATAACCCAACCCAAACTCTTTAAAGATCTTGGTTAACAAGGTAAACATAAAATCTGTCTTAAAATGTTCCATCTTAAACAGATAATAATACATATTCCAATCACTATTAAAAGTAATTCCGACCGTTAAGATTAAAGAAAGAACAATTAAAATAATATTAAAAAATGTTGCCACCATTTTATCCTGCAAATTTTCATTCACAAGACCAATGATTAGATGTAACATTAAAATGAATGCTAAGAGCAACATTATTGAAGATTTTTTATTAATTCAAGAAAATAAATTTCTTAAGTCTTTGATATGTTTTTATTTTTTTATTTTTCTAAAAGTTTAGTGAAACGATTCTCAAGATCAATTTTATTCATCTCTTCAACATCACTATAAAAAAAATCAAGATTTTCACTAATATCTTTTTTTTCTAATTTCGAATAATCTATTTCTTTTACTAAATTAATTATTTCATCACTAAATCTTTTACCAATAACTTTTGCAGGGACTCCTCCAATAATAGAATACTCGGGAAATGATTTTGCAACGACACTTCCAGCGGCAACTACACATCCTTTCCCTAATTTCACGCCAGATAAAATCGTTACATCACTACCCAACCAAACGTCATCTTCTAAGATGATTCCTCCGTTACTATAAGCTTCTTTTTCTTCAAACAACAAATATTTAAATGGAAATGTACTTATATAATTCATTCTGTGATTACCTCCCAAAATAAACTTTACTCCTGATGCAATGGAACAAAAATCCCCAATTGTTAAAGATTCATTTTCAGTATTCCAACTATAAACTATTAATGGGCCATATGAAAACTTACCAACTCTAACTAAGTTTATTGGAAATAAATTCATTACAACAGTCTCATTATGAGGGTTTTTTAACCTCCAGTTATATTGAAAACTGAAAAGCCGATATTTATTCACGAAAATTCCAACAAATTTTTTCAGTATATAAAAAAACTTCATAATAAATATTAAGGTGATTTTCTGATTAGTAATTTTATTTCCTTAATTTCTTCTTGATAAAAAGCGAAGTAAAATAAAAAGTATGCAATAATACTAATGAAAGATCCAACTAGTATTTTAAGAATTGTATTTTCTATAAAATTTTGTAATAGAAAACGTAATATAAAAAATAGTGCAAAAGAAAAAATTAAAAATGGGATAATTATTTGTATTTGTTTCCAAGCTGACTTTTCCAATATCTTATTTGCAAAAAAAGCAGTCATTATTAATTGCAAGATATAGTGAATTAATATTCCATAGATGATAGCAATTAATCCATATTGAATTGTAATAATTAGCAAAATCAATCCAATTAATTTTGTAAAAATTTCAACTTTCAAAAAAAGAGTAGTTTTATTTTTTATTTGAAAAATCATCATATTATTGACTATAAAAGGATAAAAAACATACCCAAAACATAATATCGTAAACAAGGGAACCATATCTTTCCATTTATTTGATAATAATTGTAATACTAAAGGTTCAGCAACAATTGCAATAGTGAAAAAAAACGGGAAAAATAACAAACAACAAATTTTTGTATACAATTGATTTAGTTCAAATAATTTTTGCTTGTCGCCTTGATACGATGAAAAAAATGGAAAAAGTACTCTTTGTCCAATATTGGTTAATGTACTAGCTGGCATCACAGTAAATTGATTACTTTTTGAATACAATCCAAGGTTTTTTGTTCCTAAAAACTTTCCTATTACTATTGAAAATGCATTAAAATAAAATGTCTGTACCGCAGATGCAATCAATATTTTTGAACCAAAACTAAAAAGTGAACTAAGTGAATTCAAAGAAAAAACTCTTTTGGGAAACCATGGTACCCAAATCCAAAGCAATAGAGAGTTTAAAGCGGTCATACTCAAATATTGATAAATTAACGACCATACTCCAAAATTTTTATATGCAAGGTAAATTCCTATACAACCAGAAATTATTAAAGCAATTAATGAAAGTTTAGCTTGCAGTTTAAAATTCATTGCTATGGTTAATTTCGTTTTATGCACCAATATAGATGCATTTAAAACTAAGCTTATCATCACAACCTTCAAAATTATTGAAAGATGTTCTACTCCAAAGAAATTTTCAATAAATGGTGCAAAAATGAAAATCAAAAAATAAATAAATAATGAAATAAACAAATTAGAATAAAAAACAGTAGAAAAGTCTATTTCATTTCTGTCTTGCTTATTTATAAGTGCATTTGTAAATCCACCTTCAGCAAAAACTACGGAAATTGCGGTAAAAACCATAACAATACCCATAATTCCATAATCTTTGGGTAAAAGTAATCTTGCTAAAACAATTTCCAGTAAAATCTGCAAAAAAACAAAGCCAAATTTTTCTACCCCGCTCCAAAAAAGACCTTTTAAAATATCATTTTTACTATACACGTTTCATATTGAAAGTTGAAACTTTATTAGAATTTATCTTTAAGCTTTTTTAAAAAGGACTTATCTTCTTTACTATATCCATAACCATACTTATTTCCATAACCAAAGTTAGATTTATCTACATCATTCAAAACAAAGGCTGCATTTTTGATTTTTTGTGAATTCACTTGTTTATTAGCAAAATCTATCACTTGTTTTTCAGTAAAACCTGATCTTGTTACATAAATTGTAGTATCAGCTAAATCAGATGTAAGAAAAGTATCAGTTACCAACATCAAAGGAGCGGTATCCACAATAATATAATTGTAGATTTCTTTTAGTTGATCCATTAGCAACTGATATCTACCATTCGACAAAAGCTCTGTAGGATTTGGAGGAATAGTTCCAGAATAAATAACATCCAAGTTTGGATTAAAAGTAGAAACATGAATTATATCTTGAATTTTTTCATGATTATTATACAAAAACTCTGTCAAACCATCTAATCCTTTTCTTGAAGTATTATACCTTTGAAGCTGAGGCTTTCTAATATCGGCGCCAATAATTAGTACTTTATGCTTTGGTGAGGCTAAAGTTAAAGCCAAATTCACAGAAGTAAATGTTTTCCCTTCTCCTTTTATACTTGATGTTACAAAAACAACTTTTCCCTTTTCTTTTTTAGGTAAAAGAAAATTCATATTAGTTATAAGAATTCTGAACGCCTCTGCCATTGGAGACATGTCATTAACAGCCACCAATTGATTTTCTGATTTTCGTATTCTTGGCAGTTCTCCAATAATAGGTACGGTTGTAAGTTTCTCTAAATCATGTTTAGATCTAATGGTATTATTGAATAATTCTTTAAGGTAAATGAATACAAATGGAATTAAAAATCCAGCTAAAATAGCTCCTAGTAATGTAAACATTTTTTTTGGCGAGGCTGGTTTTGAAGAGCTAAATGCTTCATCTACCACTTTAGCTTTTGGAGCTGTCATGGCAAGACTAATAGCAGTTTCTTCTCGTTTCTCGAGCAGTATTAGGTATAAATTTTCTTTTATTTGTTGTTGTCTTTCTATATCTCTAAAAAGTCTTTCCTGAGCTGGTATTTTTAATATTTTTGCATCAGTTTCACTTTGCTCAACATTAATTCTATTTTTTGAAAATTGTAACGCAGATTTATACTTATACAAACCATCATTTACAGCAGATTTCAAATTATTAATTTGCTTTGTTAGATCAGTTACTAAAGGATTTTGAGGAGTAGCATTTTCCAGTAAATTATTTCTCTGTAAAATCAATTCATTATATGCATTTATATTTGCTGAAGCTGTTGGATTGTTTAAACCAACACTAGAAGGAAGAGTTTGATTGTTACCAACACGAGACATATATGATATAAGATCATTAACCAGTAAAATCTGACTTTCTGTTTCAAGCAATTCTTTTCTTGAAGCCATTGCTTTTCCAAGGTTCATTGAAGCTTCTCCTTGAATATCAGTAATATTATTAGCTCTTTTAAATACCTCTTTTCTATTCTCAACTTCTCCTAGTTCATTTGCAATGATATTCACCCTTTCATCTATAAAATCTTTAGTTTTTTGTGATTCAGAATTTTTATCATTAGTAGCATCATTATTATAT
>JAEZWE010000177.1 GCA_023420435.1 Bacteroidota bacterium | reverse complement strand
TTCTACAGGTCCACATTTACATTATGAAGTTCATAAAAACAATACACCGGTAAATCCGAAACTTTTCATGAATTTTTAAAAAATAAAAAAATCCTCAAAAAATTTTGAGGATTTTTTTGTGGCCCAGCTTGGGCTCGAACCAAGGACTTGCTGATTATGAGTCAGCTACTCTAACCAACTGAGTTACAAGGCCAACTTGTATTTTTTAATAATAGAAGTTTCAATTGGGTGTGCAAAAATAAACTTTTTTACAGAATTTCAAAATTTTTTACGGCTTTTCCTGACAAAGTTCTACCAAAACACCATTGGTGGATTTTGGATGAAGAAAGACCACCAACTTATTATCGGCTCCATCTTTTGGTTCTTCAGAAATAAAAATAAAACCTGCTTTTTTTAATCGGTCAATTTCGAAAAGGATATTTTCCACGCCAAAAGCGATATGGTGAATTCCTTCACCTTTTTTATCCAAAAATTTTGCAATGGGGCTTTCCGGATTTGTAGCTTCCAACAATTCAATTTTACTTTCTCCAATTTCATAAAAAGAAGTGGTAACACCTTCCCTTTCCACAGACTCCTTTTTATAATTTGGTTTTCCTAAAAGCTTAGCGAATAATTCATCGGAAAAGCCTAAGGATTTTACTGCAATTCCTAAATGCTCAATTTTCATAAAAAATAAATTTAAAAAATGAATGACATTACTTCAAGTATTGACATTTCTGACTACACTTTAGTAAAGTACATTTCAAACAAAAATAGTAAATTTGCCGCATGAACGAAAGCAACAGACAAAGAAAAGTAGCCCAAATTATACAGGAAGACTTCGCAGAACTTTTTCGGAAGCAATCTGCCGAAAGCAAACAGAATTTTTTGGTGAGTGTTTCTGATGTAAAAGTAACTGCCGATTTAGGAATTGCAAAAATATATCTGAGTATTTTCCCGCAAGAATTTCGTAAACCTATTATGAAAGAAATTGAGGAAAACAAATCACAATACAGAAATTTTATTGGTCAGAAAATGGCAAAACAAGTAAGAATAATTCCCGAATTAAGTTTTTATTTGGATACCACTTTAGACGATGTTGAAAAAATTGAAAAAGAACTGAAAGGAGAAGGCGACAACCCAGTTTTATAAATTTCGTGGCTAAAAATACCGCATTTTACATTGCAAAAAGATACCTTCTCGCAGAGAAAGGAAGTACAGCTGTAACTTTTATTACCTGGCTTGCTGCTATTGCGATGATGGTGGCTGTGGCTGCCATGTTTATTATTATTTCGGTATTTTCCGGTTTGGAAGATCTAAACAAAGATATTATTGCTAATCTTCATGCGGATATTACCATCAAAAACAAGGCAGGAAAGGTTTTAAAAAACATTTCAAAAGTTGAAAAAACCCTTAAAGAAGAACAGAAAATAGCCAATTTTTCCAAAATTATTGAAGAAAAAGTGTACATCGATTATGGAGGAAAAGGTGATATTGCTTTTTTAAGAGGGGTTGATTCTGCTTATGTTTTCGTGAATCCGATCAACAAAAATATTCTTTACGGAACGTATCCAAACTTCAAATTTTCCAATGAAGTTTTTATGGAAAACAGCCTCAACAACCGTTTGTCTTTACCCGTAGGAACCCAGTTGGATTTTGCCACAGTTTACATGCCAAAAGCCGGAAAAGGAATAATCAATAAAGAAGATGATATTTTCAATAAAAACGAAATTTATGTAACCGGTGTTTTTCCTGGAAATGAACAGTTGAACAATTACATCATTTCGCCATTAGAGCTCGCACAAACCCTTTTAAATCTACCTAAAAAATCAGCTTATCAGATAGTCCTTAAATTAAAAAATCCGGACGATGCGGAAATTTTAAAATCAGAACTTTTGAAAAAATTGGGAAACAGCTATGAAATTACTACCAAAAGTGAGGAAAATGCCGCTTTTTGGAAAATGATTAACATCGAAAAATTATTTATTTATCTTATTTTCGGACTGGTTACTTTTATCACCACATTTAATTTAGCAGGCGCTATTATCATCCTTCAACTCGATAAAAAGGAGCAAACGAAATCTCTAATATCCTTAGGTTTTCCTTTAAAATCTTTGCGAAACACTTACTTTTATACTGGTTTATTAATAGTTATTTCAGGAATTGTTTCAGGTTTAGTTTTGGGAACTTTAATTTGTATCTTCCAATTAGAAACCGGTTTTTTCCGTGCCAACGAAATGTTGGCTTTCCCCGTGAAGATTATTTTTTCAAATTATTTAATTGTAGCTGCTACTGCGTTTTCTTTTGGGATTTTGGTTTCTTTTATCTTTTCCAAAATCAATAAAAGTTACCTCACCAATACCTAAATTATTTTCTTTGAAATTTTTGTAATTTTGCGAAATTAAATTTAAAAAATGATGCGAAAAACATTCACCTTTTCATTGGTGATTTTCACTGCAATTTCTCTTTTTGCTCAAATTCCCGCTGGATATTATAATTCAGCAAACGGTTTTACAGGTTATACCCTTAAAGATAAATTAAGAGCCATTATTACCAACGGACATCAGGACAAAGGATATAACGGACTTTGGACCGCTTATCAAACCACAGATCGTGATTATTATTATGAAAATAATGGAAGAATTCTGGATATGTATTCGGAAAATCCAATTGGTCCGGACCCTTACCAGTTTGTATTAAATACCGACCAATGTGGAAATTACAGCAATGAAGGAGATTGTTACAACAGAGAGCACATTGTTCCGCAAAGCCTTTTTAATGAAAATGCTCCCATGAAACACGATGTTCACTTCATTCCTCCAACAGACGGAAAAGTAAACGGAATGCGATCCAATTATCCATTCGGAATTGTAGCTTCACCAACCTGGACTTCCTTAAATGGTTCTAAACTTGGAAACAATAGTACTGGATCTTATTCCGGAACTGTTTTTGAACCCATTAATGAATTTAAAGGAGATATTGCAAGAATGATTTTTTATTTTGTGACACGATATCAAAACCAAATCCCTTCTTTTTCTACAGGAAATATGCTGGATGGAACAACTACCAAAAGCTTAGCACAATGGGAACTAGATATTTTACTTCTTTGGCATAATGCAGATCCGGTATCGCAAAGAGAAATTGATCGTAACAACGCCTGTTATACTTGGCAAGGAAACAGAAATCCTTATATCGATCATCCGGAATATGTTCAGCAAATTTGGGGAACAAGCGCTTTGTCCACTATCGAAATTAAAAACAGCAAAGGCTTTTCAGTATATCCAAATCCTGTAAAAAACAACGAAATTTTCGTTACCAAAAATTCAGAAATTTCAAAAATATCCAAAGCTGAAATTTATGATGTTACTGGTATTTTAGTACAGGTTTTAGACAAACCTTTTAAAAATGGAAATAAAATTATTTTAAGAGATCTTCCTAAAGGAAATTACATTTTGAAATTGGATGAAAATTCTACAAAATTTATTTTGGAGTAAATTTACAAATAATAAAAACAATAGACCAGAAATTCTCTGGTCTTTTTTGTATTTTTGAATATGAAAAAACAAGTAAAATTAGGACTTATAGGAAAAAATATTTCCTACTCTTTTTCTAAAAAATATTTTGAAAATAAATTCAAAAACCTAATGCTTGATCATTTCAGGTACCATCTATACGATATCGATGAAATTACAGAAATCGAAGAAATTTTTAAAGATAAAGATTTAATAGGTCTTAATATTACCATTCCTTATAAACAAAAAGTACAGCCTTATTTAGATGAACTTAGTGAAGAAGCAGAAAAAACAGGAGCTGTAAATTGCATTTTCATTAAAAATGGAAAAAAAATCGGTCATAATACCGATGTTTTCGGATTTGAAAAAACACTTTTTCTTCATCCTGTAAAAAAAGGACAAAAAGCTTTAGTCTTAGGAAATGGTGGTGCTGCAAAAGCAGTACAGTTTGTATTGGAAAAACATCAAATTCCTTATGTAACGGTTTTCAGAAAATCAGACTTAAATTTTGATAATTTAACGTCGGACATTGTTAAAAATCATGAAATTATCATTCAATGTACCCCTGTAGGAACTTTTCCTGACGTTGAAAATTGCGTGAATTTCCCTTTTGAAGGTTTAGGAAAAAACCATTTAATCATTGATTTAATTTACAATCCAAGCTTATCCAAATTCATCAGAAATGCCGCGGAAAAAGGAAGCAAAACGGTCAATGGATTTTATATGCTGGAACAACAAGCAGAAAAATCTTGGCAAATTTGGAACAGTTAATTAAAAATCGCTATATTTATTGCTGATTTTTCAGCTGTGAAATTGTTGAGAAACATTGAAATTATCTAAAAAAAGATTGGCTATGACAACGGAAAATTCAAACTCCGAAAACGAAGAATTAAAACCTTCTGAAGAATCCTTACATTCTGCGGAACAAAGCAATGATCAAAATTCCCAAATTTCAGCTTCTCTAGTGGAAGAAAAAGCAACATCAAAAATTGATGAAGTGGAAGAAACGACTTCTGTAACTCCACAAAATACTGAAAACACTGATGATCCAAACTCTTTAAAAACTTCTGAAGAAAAAGAGCATTCCGAAAACCTTTCAGAAACGGATCATGAAGAAGACCACGATCATTCTGAAGCAGAAGAAATTTCAAAATTGTCATTAGCACAGATCTTGAATGAAATGGAAAAAATCGTGAACAGCGATAATGCAGGTTCACAATTCCGAAAATTCAACCAATACCGAGATCAGGCAAACCACCTCATTCATGATGAAACGGAAGACAAAAAACATGAAATCGAGGCTTCAGGAAATTCCGAAGATAACATCCATTGGGAACATCCTTTACAATCTCGTTTATCCGGTTTAAATTCTATTTTTCGTGAAAAAAATGATGAATTCCACAAAAAACAAGAAGAAGAGCAACACCAAAATCTCGAAAACAGACAAAACATTATAGAGAAATTAAAACACCTCTATACCAATACTGAAGCAGGAACCAATCTTTTCAAAGCGATACGCGAAATAAAAGAGGAATGGCAAAATGCAGGACAAGTAGCAAAATCTGAATTTAAATTACTGAACAATAATTATTTTCATCATTTGAATCAGTTTTATGCGATGTTGGACATGAACAAAGAATATATGGAGCAGGAATTTGCCCATAATCTTGAAAAAAGACAACATATTATTGAGAGAGCGAAAGAACTGGAAAATGAACCTTCCGTTCAAAAAGCGTTAAATGAACTTCAATATTTGCATAAGCTTTGGAAAGAAGAAGCAGAACCTGTTGCTGAAGAATTCCGTGAAAAAACCTGGGAGGAATTTCGAGAAATTTCCAATAAAATCCACGAAAGGAAAACCGAACTTTCCGCACAAATTGATGCCGAACAAAATGCCAATCTCGAAAAAAAGAACAGCATTATTGAAGAAATTAAAAAACTCACTTCTCCGGAAAATGCCAACCATAATTATTGGCAAAATGCCATCAAAAAAGTGGAAGACTTACGAAATGAATTTCTAAAAACAGGAAGTGTTCCAAGAAAAATATCCAATCAAAATTGGACAGATTTCAAAACGCATTTACGTTCATTCAACAATTCTAAAAACGAATTTTATAAAAGCTTAAAAAACACACAACAGAAAAATTTGGATGATAAAATGAAACTCATCCAAACTGCGCAAGACAATATGAACAGTGAAGATTGGGAAACCACCGTTCCACTTTTCAAAAAACTTCAGGAAGAATGGAAAAACATTGGGCATGTTCCCAGAAGTATGACCAATAAAATTTGGGAAGATTTCCGTGAAGCCTGCAACAACTTTTTCAATAATTACCGAAGCAAAAATGCTGCTACAGGTGATAACTGGAAAGAAAATTTCAAACTGAAAAAAGACCTTTTAGAAGAGCTGAAAACCATTGGTGATGAAGAAGGTAGCGTTGAAAAAATTGAAAACATTAAAAATTCATGGAATGCCATTGGAAAAGTACCACGCGATAAAATGAACATCAATACCGAGTTCAACAAAACATTGCGTGAAAAGCTGAAAATCAATAAAATGAATGAGTTTGAGCTGAAAGAAGAAAACCTTTCCGGAAATCAACTGACCGATAAAGCCAGAAAAATAAAAAATCAAATCGCCGACTTAGAAGCTGAAATCACCACATTAGAGAACAATCTTGGATTTTTCAGCAATCCTTCAAGAGAAAATCCTCTGCTAAAAGATACTTTTAATAAAATTGACGAGAAAAAAATGCATCTGGAAAATATGAAGCAAAATCTTCACAGCATTATTTCCGGAGAATAATTTCACGAAAATATAAAATGGTAAAGACGCGCAATTCCGCGTCTTTGCTTTTACAAAAAATTCCGAAGTGTATCACGAACTATATCTCCAGCGTTGTATCGAACTCGCCGAAAAAGCAGAAGGAAAAACCTACCCAAATCCTTTGGTAGGAAGCGTTATTGTACATAACGAAAAAATTATTGGAGAAGGATATCATCAACAAGCAGGACAACCTCACGCAGAAATCAATGCGATAAATTCTGTAAAAAACAAAGAACTTCTCCCCGATTCCACCATTTATGTTTCCTTAGAACCTTGTTCCCATTTTGGAAAAACACCACCTTGTGCCAACAAAATTGCAGAAATTGGCTTTAAAAAAGTAATCATTGGTTCCATGGACACCCATGAAAAAGTAAATGGGAAAGGAAAAATAATTTTGGAAAACGCTGGGATTGATGTTGTTTCAGGATTTTTAGAAAAAAATTGCAGGCATTTAAACAAAAGATTTTTTACTTTTCATGAAAAGAAAAGACCTTACCTTATTTTAAAATGGGCAGAAAGCAACGATGGTTTTATCGATAAAAATTTCCAACCTATACAAATCGGAAATTCTTTAACAAAACAGTTCGTTCATCATTTAAGAAGCAAAGAACACGCAATTTTAATCGGAACACAAACTGCGCTTAACGATAACCCAAGTTTAACGACAAGAGAAATTGCTGGTAGAAATCCGGTAAGAATTCTAATTGATTTTGACCTTAAAGTTCCCGAAAATTTTAAAATTTTCAACAGTGAAGCAAAGACAATCATTATTAATTCGAAAAAGAATTTTGAAAAAGAAAATTTGAAATTCATTAAAGTTGAAAAAGAAAATTTCTTAAATGATTTAATGGAAAAACTTTACGAAGAACAAATCCAATCGGTTCTTATTGAAGGTGGATGTTTCACTTTGCAAAAATTCATGGAAGCTGATTTATGGGATGAAATTATTATCATCAAAAATGAAAATCTTACTTTAGAAAACGGAACAAAATCACCAAAAGTATTGCTGAATCCTACCAAAATTCAAACTTTCAGAGATAATAAAATCCATTTCTACAGAAAAAATGAAATTTGAATTTTCCACCATAAAAAAACCTGTTGAAAATATCCTTTTAAAAGAAAAAGGAAGTAAATTCATTGGGTTTGCTTTTCCCATAAATTCAGAAACGGATTTAAAGAAAAATTTAGAAAAAATTCGTGAAGAACATCCAAAAGCAACGCATCATTGTTACGCCTTTCGTTTAGGATTAAATGGTGAAAATTATCGAGCAAATGACGATGGCGAACCTTCCGGAAGTGCAGGTTTACCCATCTACAACCAGCTTTTAGCAAATGATTTAACCAATATTTTATTAATCGTTGTTCGATATTACGGTGGTACAAAATTAGGAGTTTCCGGTTTAGTGAAAGCATATAAAGAATCTGCAAAATTGACGCTGGAAGAATCTGAAATCCTGATTCGTGAGCTTGAAACTATTATTTCTATTGAATTTCCCTTTAATCAACAAAATGTGATTTTCACGCTTCTAAATAAATTTGATGGAAAAATTCAAGAATTTAATGCTTCAGAAAATTGTGAAATTACCGCTTTAATAAAAACTTCACAAAAAGAAAACATCTCGGAACAATTGTCCGAGATGCAAAATATATCTTTTAAATTTTTAGAAATTTAATCTCTTCTTCCACCCATTAATAAAGAAGCGAAATAGATGAGCTGTGCTAATGAACCTAACGCTGCAACAACATAAGTTCTTGCTGCCCATTTCAAAGAATCTTCAGCGCCAACATATTCTTCAGAAGTTACGGTACCAGTAGTTTTCAACCACTTTAATGCTCTGTTACTTGCATCATATTCTACGGGTAAAGTAACAAAAGCAAAAAGGGTTGTAATCGCAAATAAAATAACTCCAATTAGTAAAACCGTTTTATTACCGCTCATAGCCATAACCACAATTCCCGCCATTAAAACAAATTGCAGCAATTTTGATGAAAAATTGACTACAGGAACCATGGAAGATCTAAATTTTAACATCGAATAACCAACAGCATGTTGAACCGCATGTCCAGTTTCATGGGCTGCAACTGCTGCTGCTGCTGCATTTCGCTGCATATATACTTCTTCTGAAAGATTGATGGTTTTATTTGCAGGATTGTAATGATCTGTAAGTTGTCCCGGAACAGAAAGCACCTGCACATCATGAATTCCGTTATCGTACAACATTTTTTCTGCAATTTCCTTTCCCGAAAGTCCGTTTCGCAAACCAACTTTAGAATAATGTGCAAACTTGGATCTAAGCCTGTTCTGAACCAACATACTAATCAGAAAAATGGCACCAAGAATTAAGTAATAAGTTCCCATATTTATATTTTTTTTTATCTTTTTAAAATTTTCAATTTTGATGGAAAAAGTATGCCAAAGTTTTGGTTTATTCTTTTTAAAATTATCTTTGCTCTTCAATATTAAAATATGGCCGAAATTTCTATAAAAGAAGTAAAATCTGACAAAGATTTGATGGAATTCATCAAGTTTCCCATGGATCTTTATAAAAATAATGACAAATATGTACCACCATTAATTAATGATGAAAAAAATATTTGGAATAAAGAAGAAAATCCGGCGCTTTTATATTCGGAAGCGAAACAATATCTCGCACAAAAAAATGGAAAAACGGTTGGAAGAATTGCGGTAATGATTAACCACAAAGAGGAAAAGGAACTCGGCATAAGAAAAGTAAGGTTTGGATGGCTGGATTTTATTGATGATTTAGAAGTTTCCCAATCCTTAATTGAAACCGCTATTGATTACGCGAAAGAAAAAAACTACCCGAAAATTGAAGGACCAATGGGTTTTACTAATTTGGATAAGGCTGGAATGCTGACTTTCGGTTTTGAAAAAATTGCCACGATGATTGGTTTGTATAATTTCGAATATTATCCGCAGCATTTAGAAAAACTTGGACTAGTAAAAGAAAAAGAATGGGTAGAATTTGAAATTAATTTTCCTGAAACTTTGCCTGAAAAAGTGGTAAAATTCAATGATCTTGTAAAAGAAAAATATAAACTAAAAGTTTTAAGATTTACCAATAAAAGTGAAATTCTCCCCTATGTTGAAC
>JAEZWE010000099.1 GCA_023420435.1 Bacteroidota bacterium | reverse complement strand
GATCGAACCAATCCACCCATACAACCTTCCCAAAATTTTGTAAATGTGGAACAAACGCCACAAAAAATTTCAGAAATTTTGAAAAATTCTTGTTACGACTGTCACTCTTTTGAGACCAAATATCCGAAATATGCTTATGTAGCACCCATTTCATGGTCTGTAAAACATCACATCAATGAAGGAAGAGAACATGTTAATTTTTCTATTTGGACGACCTATAACAGCGACCTCAAAAAAAATATTCTCGAAAAAGCGATTTTAACGATAGAAGATGGAAAAATGCCAATGCCGGGTTATGTGGCACAACATTCTGAAGCCAGACTTTCTTCTGCGGAAAGGAAAATTTTGATCAATTATTTTGAGGAGGTTTTGCAAAAGAATTAAAAATTACTTCTTACCATATGTTTCAAAAAAAATCTTTTGCGAATCAAAAGCAATATCCTCTAAATTAATATGTTCCAAAGGAATCCAAACCGTTTCTGAAATTTCTGAAATTTCTAATTTTACTTCAAATTTTTCCGAAACTTCATATTCGTAAAAAAGATCTAAAGTATTGTAATCAATGCCTTTATAATGATAAATATTGGGAAGGCTGGAAAGATATTTTAATTGCGTTTCATCAACTTCCAACTGCATTTCTTCAAAAAGCTCACGTTTGCAAGTGGTTTCGGCACTTTCTCTTGGGTCAACAAATCCACCGGCTAAATCCAATTTTCCTTTTTTAGGATCTTGATTTCTTCGCGTGAAAAATATTTCGTTTTTACATTTAATTACTACAGCAACAGCTCCAGCAACGTTATTGTACAAGGTAAAACCACAATCGCAGCTCCATTTTTTCTCGTTATCCCAATTCAGTTTTTTTTCTCCACATTTTGGACAAAATTCCAGATTTTCCATTAATTTAGGAGATGTTTCTTGGATGATAGTTTAAAATAACATCACGCAGTTCTTCTGTTTTCAGGTGGGTATAAATCTCAGTGGTTGTAATGGAAGAATGTCCCAACATTTCCTGGATATATCGCAAATCAGCACCGTTTTGCAACAAATGTGTAGCAAAAGAATGTCTAAAAGTATGCGGTGAAATTTTCTTGTTAATTCCCGCTTTTTCCGTTAATTCTTTAATGATAATAAAAACAATAACTCTGGACATGGAAGAACCTCTGCTATTCAAAAACAGAATATCCTCACATTTTTTATTGATTTTGTATCCGGAACGAACATGACTAATGTATTCTTTTAAAAGTTTTGCAGTATAAGCTGCCAATGGAACAAAGCGGGTTTTATCACCTTTTCCGTCCACTTTTAAATAATTTTCTTTGAAATTGATATTTGAAATTTTTAAATCAATCAATTCTGAAACCCGAAGTCCGCATCCATAAAGTACTTCAATCATACAATGGTTTCTTTTACCTAAATCGGTAGAAATATCAATGGCTGAAATAATTCTTTCGACATCATCAAAACTTAACGTATCCGGAAGATAAAGTCCCAGTTTTGGACCTTCCAAAAGTGCAGAAGGATTGTCTTCCCGAATTTCCTCTTCTAATAAATACCGGAAAAATGCTTTGATGGAGGAAACCCATCTTGCTTGTGATCTTTCACTGAATTTTTGTTTGGAGAGTTGGTACAGATATTCCTGAAGTTGAAGATAAGTGATCTCTTCAGGATTTACCATCAAATTTGTTGTGGCATAATTTTGTAATTTTCGGATGTCTCTTAAATAGGCATCTAAGGTATTATCCGAGAAATTACGTTCAAATTTCATAAAATTCTCAAAATCTAAAATTTTTTCATCCCAATTAGACATGGTGTGTGTTTTTTGAATTTAATTTTGATCCAACATTTCCGGAGGAACATTGATAATTTCAATGCCGTGATTTTCCAGAAATGAAATTCCTTCATGATCGGAATATCGATCAATGTAAACCAATTTTGAAATTCCGGCTTGCAAAACGAGTTTACTACATTCTTTACATGGCGAAAGTGTTAAATAAAGGGTGGCTCCTTTCGCAGATTGTGTAGAACTTGCCAATTTTAAAATCGCATTTGCTTCAGCGTGAAGAACATACCATTGCGTTTTTCCATCTTCATCTTCGCATTTATTTTCAAATCCTGAAGGGGTTCCGTTATACCCATCCGAAATAATCATCCGGTCTTTTACAATCAGTGCGCCCACTTGTTTTCTTTCACAGTAGGAAAGTTTCGCCCATTCTTTCGCCATTTTTAGATAGGCGATATCAAACTTTGTGATTTCCACTTTCTTAAAAAATTAGAAATTGGGTTTTCTTTTTTCTAAAAAAGCAGTTACCCCTTCTTTTTTATCATCCATTTCGAATAATTCCCCAAATGATTTTATTTCTCTTTCAAAACCTTCGGAAGTGTCACATTGGTTTACTGCTTCAATAGCTTTTGAAATCGCCATTGGAGAGTTTCTGGAAATGGTTTCCGCAAGTTCTTTTGTTTTTGATAATAATTCTTCTGATGTTAAAACTTCATTTACCAAACCCATTTCTTTCGCTCTTGATGCGGGAATCATTTTAGCTGAAAAAATAATTTCATTCGCTAAACCTTTTCCAATCAATTTTGGAAGTCGCTGTGTTCCACCATAACCCGGAATTAAACCTAAAGTTACTTCCGGAAGTCCCAATTTTGCATTGTCTGATGCGTAACGGATATGACAAGAAAGTGCTAATTCCAATCCGCCGCCAAGCGCAAATCCATTAATAGCGGCAATCACCGGTTTTTTTAAATTTTCTACTTTATTGAACAAAATATTTTGTCCTGTTCTGGCTAATTCTTCCGCTTTTGCAGTTCCAAAATCACTAAATTCTTTGATGTCTGCTCCTGCAACAAAAGATTTTTCTCCACTTCCTGTTAAGATAATTACCCGAATGTTGTTGTCGTTTTCTAATGTTCCAAAAGCAGCGCTCAGTTCAGAAATAGTTTGTTTATTTAAAGCATTTAAAGCTTCTGGTCTGTTAATAAAAACCGTTGCGATATGGTGGTCTTGTTCTATTATTAAGTTTTGATAAGTCATAATTTTTTTTAAAATAGAAAAATTGTAAATTATATGGCAAATTAAGATTTTTTGATAAATTATAAAAGGGAAAACTTGTTAAATTTTCCCTTTTTTTTATTTATGAGTGAATTTTTTTAATTATTTCATGTGATTCATCATGTCAGAATTAATGTTGATGTGTAATCCAGAGGCAATTTTCATCCCCATTTCGATATTAGCGCGAAAAAAGTGGCAAAGCTGTCTGTTTATAATTTCATCTTTCTTGGGGCCTTCAATGCCTTTCATACTTTCGATAATATTATGGATGAGTTTTTCCCGGTTTTCAGGGTTCATTGCTTTGGTGTAAAGTAATCCAGGTTGTGTGTAATGATCGTCATCAAATTCATTTCTGTTAAAATTGGCAACTTTATTACTGTCTAATTCATATTCAAAATTTTTGTAAGAAACATCGGGTTTAATATCATCAAAGCTGTTGGGATGATAATTTGGAGCGTCTTTGTAGTTGGATGAATCAGCCATAAAACCATCACGCTGGTAATTTTTTACAGCAAAAGGACATCGGTTTACTTCCAACAAGTGAGCATTTACTCCTAAACGGTAACGATGTGCATCAGGATAAGAAAAAAGCCTTCCTTGCAGCATTTTGTCTGGAGAAAAACTTATACCATCAATCAAATTGGCAGGTGAAAAAGCAGATTGTTCCACATGGGCAAAGTAATTTTCCGGAATTTCATTCAGTTCCATTTCTCCTACTTCAATTAAAGGAAAATCGGATTGAAACCAAACTTTTGTAACATCAAAAGGATTCCAGCGAAATTCTTTTGCCTGTTCTTCTGTCATTACTTGCAGGTAAAGTGTCCATTTTGGAAAATCGCCATTTTCAATCGCTTTGCAAAGATCTTCTTGTGCAAAATCGGGATTTTCTCCTGCCATTTTTGTAGCCTCTTCATTGTTGAAATTTTGGATTCCCTGTTTTGTTTTAAAATGAAATTTCACCCAAACTCTTTCATTTTTTTCATTAATCATTGAAAAAGTATGGCTTCCAAAACCATGCATATGTCTGTATCCATAAGGAGTTCCACGATCAGACATTAAAATTAAAACTTGGTGAAGAGACTCTGGATTTAAACTCCAAAAGTCCCACATCATTGT
>JAEZWE010000088.1 GCA_023420435.1 Bacteroidota bacterium | reverse complement strand
GAACAGAACCCCACGTAAATCCACTTCCAAAAGCAGAAAGCAAAACCAAATCGCCTCTTTTTACTTTTCCTTGTTCAATAGCTTCCGATAAAGCTAACGGAATAGATGCAGCTGTTGTATTTCCATATTTTTGGATGTTGTTGAAAATTTTCTCGTCCGGCAAACCCAATTTTTGTTGCACAAACTGGGCAATTCTCAAATTTGCTTGGTGTGGAATAAACATATCTAAATCTTCCAATTTTTTTCCTGCCTTTTGCAATGCTTCCATCATGGTTTCCGGAAATCTTGTAACCGCATGTTTAAAAACAAAATTTCCGTTCATAATTGGGTAAACTTCTTTATTGGTAACATTTTGGGGTTCCAAACGCATTCTATCGCTCCAACCAAACTTTGATCCCGGAAATTGAGTGCATAATTCATCCGCATATTTCCCTTCCGAATGCATGTTTACAGCTAAAATATCTCCGGAATTTTCATCTTCAGTTGCTGATAAAACAATAGCTCCTGCTCCATCTCCAAAAATTACAGAAACTCCTCTTCCTTCATCAGAAAAATCTAAACCGAAAGAATGACATTCTGCACCAACCACTAAAATATTTTTATAAGTTCCAGATTTTATAAAAGCATTGGCAACACTTACCGCATACACAAAACCGGAACATTGGTTTCTGACATCCAAAGCACCTATCGTATCACAACCCAACATTTCTTGAAGCTGTACTCCACATCCAGGAAAAAAATAATCCGGAGATAAAGTCGCAAATATGATATAATCCAAATCTTTTGCAGAAATTCCCGCCATTTTTAAGGCTTTTTCGGAAGCTTTTAGTCCAAAATATGAGGTTGTTTCTTGGGCATCATTTCTATTTTTACGATGTCTTCTTTCTTTAATGCCTGTTCTTTCGGTAATCCATTCATCATTGGTGGTCATTAATTTGGATAAATCGTCGTTGGTCACTATATTTTCAGGGACATAATGTCCTATTCCTCTGATAACACTTTTTATCATTTTTGTTTATTTGAAATTGGACAAAGATAAAATTTTTCTATTTTTATTGTTTTCAAATTTTAAAAAGCGGTATGTCGATAAAAAGCATCTTTAAAAACAATCATTTTGAATGGATTGATGTAGAATCTCCAACAGAAGAAGATCTGAATTTTCTTCAAAACCGCTACGAAATCAATAATCTTTTATTGGAAGATACGATTGACAGAGATCATTTACCCAAATTTGAAGAAGTGGATGGAGTGAAATTTTTCCTTACTCGTGAAAATACAGATTTAGAAAGAAATCATTTAAACAGTATTAGCGATATCAGTACTAAACTGGGAATTTTTATTATTGATAAACTGATCATTACGATTCACAGGATTCGGAATTTAAGCATTTCTGAAACCGAAAAAGAAATCAAGGAACTTCCTCATCATGCCGATTTAGAAAGAGATTCTTTAGCCTTGATTTTAGCCTTGAAAGTCATTCGTTCTTACGATGATGAAGTCAAAAATCTGCAGGAATTACTGGATAAAATGGAAAACGAAATTTTTCTTAAAAACACTTCAGACACCAACCAAATCCGTCGTTTATACCGTTTGAAAAGAAAATCCGGTCTCAACACAAGGTTGCTGAATTTATCCGGAGATTGGGTAAATGCTTTTAAAACTTTAAATTTAAAAGAAGTTGAAGTGGCGGATTTAATCGACAAACAAAAGGATGTTATTGCAGATTTCGATCATCTGAATGCCCAAGTTACCAATCTTATTTCGATGTATTTGGCGTTAACCGATCAAAAAGCAAATCAGGTGATGAAAGTTTTGGCGATTTATTCCATGTATTTTTTTCCGATTACTTTTATTGCAGGAATTTATGGTATGAATTTCGAAAACATGCCGGAATTAAAAGAAAAAAACGCCTATTTTATCACTTTAGGCGTTATGGCTTTTATTGCATTACTCACTTTTCTATATGTTCGTAGAAAGCGCTGGTAACGAAATTTTGAAAAACTTTAAGCTTTTTTGTGAATATATCTGGAAAGTTTAATCCCTAAATCGGTCCAGACAATTTTTGCATTCGCATTTCGTGTAAGATGATAATCCGCTTCGCTAATTTGTTCCAGGATTTCTTCAATGTTAGCGCCGTTTACAAATTTTGAAAAACTCTCCCAGTTAAAACCTCCGGAGTCGATTTTCTTGTAAACCATTTCGGAAGTTCCATAATTTTGGAGCAATGCTAAACGAAACATTTCCGCACAATAATCCAAAAAACTTTTCTGCTTTTCACGGTTCCAGCCTGCGATATTTCTTGCCCAATTGATGATATTTTTCAAAAATTCAGGTTTCTTTTTTACCTGAAAAGCATCACGAACCCATTGTATAAAAAAAGTATCAAATTCCGAAAATTCTTCCTCAGAAGTTAATATTTTTACTGCTTCGTTCAAATTTCCCTGCGATTTAGCTACTGCTTCCAGAATTTTTTCAGAGGAGAATTCAAAGTTTTTTTGCAAAAATTCTTCAATTTCATTTTGTTCAATTCTGGGAACATCAATAATTTGAGTTCGTGAAAGAATGGTGGGCAAAATATCATCCAAATTATTGGCGGTAAGCAGAATAACGGTTTTCTCCGGCGGTTCTTCCAAAAATTTTAATAGTTTATTTGCTGCCGAAATATTCAATTTATCTGCTCTCCAAATAATGAGGATTTTGGTTCCGCCTTCAAAACTTTTTAAAGCAAATTTTTGGTTCAGTTCATCAATTTCATCTGCGGAAATAAAAAATTGTTTGTTCTGCGATTCCAAGGTGGACGTCCAATCTTCCAAAGAAAAATAAGGGTTTTGCAAAACCATGTCCCGAAATTCATTAAAAAGTCTTTTGCTGAGGGAATTTTTATTTTCTGTAAAAACCGGAAAACTAAAATGCAAATCCAAATGATTAAGATGCTCTACTTTGGAAGCTGCGGTTGCATTCTCCAAGCGTAAAATTTCCTTTGCATAAGCCAAAGCTAAAGGTAAAGTTCCAAAACCTTCTTCTCCTAAAAAAAGTTGTGCATGGCTTACTCTGTTTTCAGAAATGCTTTTCAGCAATTGTTTTTTTAAAATTTGATGCCCTGCAATGTTTTCCCAATTCATTTTTCAAAGATAAGATTCCGAAACTAAAGTTCAAAGTTTAAAAAAAGCTTTGTAATTGGGTAAAACACCCACTTCTACCTTAACAAACTTTAACCAAAGGAAATTTTCTCAATTCAGTAATAATTAAGATATTTGCGCATTATTTTTAAAAATTTAGGATGAAAAGAATTCTTGCAGCAGCTTTTATCTCGACTGGCGCTTTGTTTTACAGTCAATCTTTAGGAGATTCTCCGTATGCTGCTTTCGGAATTGGTGATGTGAAGTACGATAACACAATTGAAATTGCTGCAATGGGAGGAATTTCTACAGCTTATATATCGGATTTTAATAGTAGTTTCAATTTTAAAAATCCTGCGGCAAATGGAAATTTAGAACTTACTTCTTTGAAATTGGAAGCTACCAATGAAAACAGTTTTTTTAAGTCTGGGCTTAATGACGCAAAATATACTAAAAATTCCACTTACCTTTCCAATATTTCATTGGCTTTTCCGATTTCCCAAAAGGTAAAATTTGGAATTGGTTACCAACCTTACAGCTCGAAAAAATATAATATTATTACTACAGAAAGTCTACCTTCCGGTGAAGAAAAATATAATAATTTTCATGGTGAAGGAACATTAAGTACCGTTCATGCTGCAGTTGGTTATCAAGTAACTCCGGAATTTGGTTTGGGAATTCGATCCAATTTATATTTCGGAAATGTTTATGACATTAAGGAAATGACGACTTCTAATTCATCACTTGTGAATGGTTTGGAAACCAGAAATTCTGTGAAAAATTTCAATTTTACTTTGGGCGCTACCTTCCAAAAAACCGACAGAAACGACCGTAAAATTACCGTAGGTGCCACTTCAACAATAGGAAATACCGGCGATTTAACTACTTATTTTACCAATAGTACCTATTATTACACTACTGGAGAAGTAAAAAATTCTGAAAGTATTATTGAAGCTACCCAAACAAAATCTAAAAATTTAATTCCAATGGAGTTTTCCCTTGGTGCGGGTTATGGAGAAAATACCAAATGGTTTTTAGGAACTCAGTTTGATTACAAGAAAGGAGAAAATATTCAGTTTAGCGGAACTCCATTCCAATTGCAAGATTCTTATAAAGTTGCTGCAGGAGGTTGGATTCTTCCAAATGCCAATAATTTTAGAAGCTATTTCCAACGAGTAATTTACCGTTACGGTGCTTATTACGAAAAAGGAAATTTAAACATTAACGGAACAAACATCAATACGGTAGCTTTAACTTTAGGCGCAACATTTCCATTTAAAAACACCAATCTTTCAAGAATGACAGGTTTGGATGTTGCGGTTGAATTAGGAAAAAGAGGAACTACCAAAAACAATTTAATTAATCAGAACTTTATTAATTTCCGGGTAGGATTCAACTTTGCAGACAAATGGTTCCGCAAAGCGCTTTACGATTAATCAATGAAATTTTTCAAAGAAATAAAATTTAAAAATATAGCCTTCTTTCTGAGTTGTGCTATATTTTTT
>JAEZWE010000079.1 GCA_023420435.1 Bacteroidota bacterium | reverse complement strand
GTCCAAAACTTGCTGAAATTCTAACTCGCTGAGTTTTTCTGTAATGAATTTTCCATCTTTCGTTTGAATTTCAATGATTAATCCCGTTTTTCCCCAACTGGAATTTATTTTTTTAATTCTTGACCATTTCATTCTTGTGTTTTGAAAATGAACGCCAACTGCATCAAACTTAAGAACCGGATTAAATACAGCTTGATATATTTTATAACCCGAAAATAGGAAAGCAAAAATCCCAACTCTTATCGAAACTTCTTTATACTCGGTAAAAAAGAAAAAAAACAGAACCACAACTAAAACCAATAAGGCGGTATAAATGGAATTTTTTTTGTTCCCAAAATATTTTTTTTCAGTTGGCGCTTCTACTATTCCGAATTGAATTGATCTCGAAAGATGAATCTGTTTTATTTTTTTAGGGTCAATTTTCATTTTTCTAAAACCGCATCACATCTTTCACGACACCTCCATTTTGCGTATGCTGAAGCAATTCTTGGTTAATGAAAGTAATGATTCTGTCGTTGTCTAAATCATTTGGAAACAAGAGATGAACATTTGCTCCTGCGTCTAAAGTAAAAAACAAAGCCAAACCAGTAATTTTACGGAATTCCCAAATTTTATTAATGACTTCCAAAGTTCCGGTTTGCATCAGAATAAAGGCTGTATCACTCATCATCATCATCGCATGAAGTGTTAAAGCTTCGTGTTCCACGAGTTTTATAAAACCTTCCATATCACCGGTTTCGAGGATTTTTGATAATTTTTCAAAATTTTCATGAGCTTCCTGGAACCGTCTTTCTGCATAAGGATTGGTATTCATCAAACCATGACCAACCGTGGAACTCACCGACTTTTGACCTTCATGAATCAACAAAACCCAATCATTAAAATTTCTGAAAATAGGATGAATTTTTTCATTGGAATAAGGAACGGCAAACAAATCCGAACTTCCTTCCACAACCTCTGTTTTTCCCCAAACAACCAAACCTTCGTACAAACTTCTACAAGCACTTCCACTTCCCAATCTTGCGAGAAAACTGGCTTTTTTAAGATTTGAGATTTGAGATTCGGGATTTGGGATTGTAAAAATTTCATCAAGATTTATCAAACATTTTGCAATCGCTCCGAAACCACTTGCAGAACTGGCAATTCCCGAACTGTGGGGAAAAGTATTTTCAGTTTTAATCAGGTATTTTCCTTTCAGAATCCAAGGTAAATAAGGTTCGATATTTTTAAAATATTTCTCGATTTTTTCAGCGAATTTTTTTTCTTCATTTCCAGCCAAAAAAGTTTGGACAGAAAACGGTTCATCTGCAAAAAATTCCATTGAAGTGATGGTTTTGCAATGGTTTAAAGTGTAAGAAATACTTGGATTTGCCGGAATTTGGTTTTCATATTTCCCCCAATATTTGATAAGCGCAATATTGGAAGGGCAACTTGCAGAAACCAACATATTTTGAATATTGAAATCAGATTTTCCAAGGAAATTTTGTTCGATCATAAAAGAAATTTACCCAACAAAAATAAGGAAATTTAAAGGTTTTTGGGATTAAATTTTTCCCGCTTTTTTGTCGGAAATGTAATTTTGCAAATGGAAATCGATGCTTTCAGAAATTGGTAAAAATTGAAAATTGAGTTTTTCAATAATTTTTTTATTCGAAATTTTATTGAAATTGCAGATGGAATCTACATTTACACGATTCGCCATTTTAAGTTTTGGGAAAAGCCAGCCAAAGAGTTTATTGAGTAAAATTCCAAAATTCAGGGTTGTTTTGGAAACGGTTTTTAAATTTTTCAAACCCAACTTTGCTCGAACTTTATTTCCAAAATCGGTATATTTCCAATTTTCAGAAATCAGGATAAACCTTTCCCCGAAAATATTTTTTTCCAAAAGCTGAATACAGATTTCTGCTACATCCCGAACATCAACGTAGGAAGTTCCGCCACAACCCGTAAAATTATTTTTTTCAAAAGTCGAGAAAATCTCACCGCTGCTTTGGTTCCAGTTTCCGCTTCCGATAATGATTCCCGGATTTACAATTACGGTGTTTAAACCTTCTGCAGAAGCTCTCCAAACTTCCATTTCCGAAAAATGTTTGGAAACGGCATAAGCGGAATGATTTAATTTTGGGTTGTAATCCGAATCTTCATCCATTTCACCATTTTCATTTAAACCATCTAAAACCGCAATGGAACTTACATGACAAAATTTTGAAACTGATGAGTTTTCGCAAGCATACAAAAGATTTCTGGTACCACTAATGTTAGTTTGATACATTTCTTTCTTTTTGCTTGGATGAAAACTGACCAAAGCGGCGCAATGATAAACTTCTTCAACATTTTGCAAAGCAGATTTTAAAGAATCAATATCTTCAAAATCTACATCTATCCATTGTATCTGATCGAAATAGTGCTGTGGATTTTCTGTATAAAATTGAAAAGAATGTAAAACTTCTGCCAAATCACTGGTTTTTCGCTTTGCAGCACGAACGGTTTTTCCCCGTTTTAATAATTCTAAAACGATGACTCTTCCGAGAATTCCTGTTGCGCCTGTTACGAAAACCACTTTTTTAATTTTGAATTATGAATTTTTAGTTATGAGTTATGAATTCAGTTAAAATTTTTATTTCTTTGCCTCTTTACATTCTTACATTTTTACATCAACTGTGTATCAAGCAGGAAATTTTTCACTTTTTTGTTGAATTCTATCGGATTTTCGGCTTGTACCCAATGTCCGGCATTTGAAACTTTGATCAAGTGATAATTTGGAAATTGTTGTTTGATTTGGAATTCATCCTGTGGAAGAATATAGTTTGATTTTTCTCCTGCCACAAAAAGTGTTGGACCTGTGTAAACTCCAAATTTAATAGCATTGGAAACAAATTCATCATATTTTTCTGAAAGCGTTTTTAAGTTGAATCGCCAAGCTAATTTTTTATCATCATTCCAGTACAAATTTTTCGCTAAAAACTGGATTACTGCTTTTTCGGGAATGTATTTCGTTAAATGTTCTTCAATTTCCTGGCGGGATAACATTTTTTCAAAATCTACAGTTTCCAAGGCTTTAATAATTCCTTGATGATGAGGAGGATAAGCTTTGGGCGCAATGTCAACAACAATTAATTTTTCAGTTTTTGCGGGATATTTTATGGCAAATTGCATCACGGCTTTTCCACCTAAAGAATGTCCTATCAAATTTGCTTTTTCAATGCCGTAATGTTGCATATAATGGGAAATATCGTGCGCTAAATCATCATGCGTCATTTCTTCTGAATGAAAACTTTTTCCATGATTTCGCAAATCGATAAGGTGGGTTGGAAAATATTCGCCGAATTCTTTCCCGAAACTCGCCCAATTATCGAGCATACCAAACAAACCGTGGAAAACCAGAAGCGGCGTTCCCGATTTTTCTTCTCCGTATATTTTGGAGTGTAAAATTTGATTTACCATTTTGCTAACCTTTTTAAATACGCCTGAACTGTATTTTCCATCCCTAAATATAAAGCCTCTGAAATTAAAGCATGACCAATAGAAACCTCTAAAAGATTTGGAATATTATCCGAAAAATATTTCAAATTTTCTAAACTTAAATCGTGTCCTGCATTAATGCCCAAACCAAATTCTGTTGCTTTTTGAGCGGTTTCAAAATAAGGTTTCAAAGCAAGTTCTTTATCTTGAGAATAGTTTTTTGCGTAGGCTTCGGTGTACAATTCAATTCTGTCAGTTCCGGTTTCTGCGGCGAACTTTACCATTTCGGGATTTGGATCCAAAAAAATGGATGTTCTAATTCCTGCATTTTTGAATTCCACAATAACATTATTCAGAAATTCTGCATTTTTCTGACAATCCCAACCTGCATTGGAAGTTATCGCATCATCTGCATCTGGAACTAAAGTTACCTGTTCCGGTTTTACTTCCAAAACCATATCAATAAATGAACGGTGCGGATTTCCTTCAATATTAAATTCGGTATAAACCAGTGGTTTTAGATCATAAACATCTTTTCGGGTGATATGTCTTTCATCCGGTCTTGGATGAATAGTAATGCCTTGTCCACCAAATTCCTGAATTTTTACTGCTGCTTCCGTAACACTGGGAAACTCGCCTCCTCTTGCATTTCGCAAAGTGGCTATTTTATTAATATTGACGCTAAGTTTTGTCATGTTTTTTTTAAAAAAATTTAAGCTTTTACAAACTGCATAATCTGTAAATCGAATTCACGGGAAGCTACCAAAAGATGATCGAAAATATCGGCTTGAATATCTTCATAATTTTCCCAAACTGAATTATTCGTGAAACAGTATATTTCCAAAGGCATTCCTTGATGTGTATTTTCCAACTGACGAACCAGCAAAGTTCCGTCCTGTTGAATGTGTGGATTGGTTTTCAAAAAATTAAAAACATATTCCCTAAAAACACCGATATTGGTTAATTGACGACCGTTGATTAACAAATCTGAATTTTCCATGGACAGTCTTTCATTGGAAATTTCTTCTTTTTTTTCTAAAATGTAATCTTTAATCAGGTTAATTTTCGCTAAACGATCCAAATCTTCGCGATTCAAAAATTTAAAAGAATTGATATTGAAGTTGATGGAACGCTTAATTCTCCTCGTATTACTTTCCGACATTACCTGCAGATTCTTTATTTCCGTAGAAAGCAAATCGTATGTAGGAATGGTAGAAACGGTCTTATCAAAATTGCTGATTTTCGTTGTTAGAAGGTTAATTTCCTCAATATTACCTTCAATGTTGTATTTCGGAATACCGATCCAATCTCCCACTTTAATATTTCGGGAAGTAGAAACGTGAATTCCGGTAACAAATCCTAAAATGGTATCTCTAAAAACCAATAAAAGAACCGCCGTCATTGCTGTTAAACTGCCCCAAATTGTGGAAGCATTAACTCCGAAAATATTCATCATTCCCAGAAATCCGAAAAAGAAAATTCCGATGATGTTTAGGGATTGGGTAATGGCTCTAATAGCGGTTAAACGATAAAAATCGTTTTTCAGGATGTAATACCTTTCAATTGATTTTAAAAATCTTTTATATAAAAGATATCCAGCAATAATCATCACTACCGCAAAAGTTCTCTCCAAGAAAATATGACTTTTCGGATGCCTTCCCATAATGGGTTTTATTAATTCCTGCCCAAATCCCAAAGAAAGAAAATTGGCAATGGAATTTAAAACTTTGCTTTCGTAAAGTGCCTTCCAAATTGGAAATTGATCTATTTTTTTTTGAAAAAAATAAGAAATTCCTTTAAAAAACAATTTCAAAAGATTGTCGATTAAAAGGATGATTAAGAAGAAAAAAAGAAGTTTTAAAACAATTTGTAAAAACAACACAAAATCGTGATGTACATTTTCTCTCACAAAATAATGTATCTGTTCACTAATGGCTTCAAAAAATCCTTTTGTTTCTTTCAGGTCGTTCATTACATGCAAAAATAAAGAATAAAATTTATCCCGAAAATCGCATTAATACATTAAATATATAATTATACCGAAAACTATTCTTTGAATATTTCAGATTTTTTTTTAACTTTTATTACATATATTATATAAATTTATTAAATTCGTTACCAACTATTAAAAAACAAAATTACTTATGAAAAAAATCTTATCTATTCTTTCTATTGCGCTTTTGGCATTTTCTTATTCATGCTCCAGCGAAGAGGAACCTAGCATTACGGGAGATCAACAGTACACCAGTGTAAGCAGTAAATTATCCGGAAAAGTGTATTCTGCAAACGGAACGAGAACCATTGGAGGTGCTTTGGTTTTTTCTTTTGATAATAACAATAAGCTCATTTATACTTCCTCCGATCACAATGGAAATTTCGTTTTATCGCTTCCGGAAGGTCAAAGAAAAGTGTATATACAAACCGGCAACGGTTCCAATTTCCGTACAGAATTTTCTGTAAACATGAAAAAAGGTAAGGATATTACAGCAGATGCTGCTTCTACAAAACTGAATCAAATTGCAAAATTAGCTTACGTTGATGGGAATTATGACGAAATTGAAGCCATTGTAACTTCTTTAGGATATGTCATTACAGAAATCTCCTACAATGATTTAAAAAACATCAATGTTGTGGATGATTATGATGTTATCTTTTTGAATTGTGGTTCCAGAGTTGGCATTAATAATCCAAATCAGGATACGATGGTTTATGACAACCTTTCTACGTTTGTAAGTAATGGTGGAAGTTTGTATGCATCAGATTGGGATATTGCTTATCTTATCGGTGGAAACAGCAATTCCAATGCTTGCGGAACTCCTGGCGGTTTTATAGATGACAGTTTATTATGTGCTGTAAACAACGGATCTTCCGGACTTCTCAATAATTGCACCATTTCTGATCCTGTTTTATCCACTGCATTAGGTTTTAATACCGTAAATATTGATTTTGATATGGGATCTTGGGAAAAAATTCAAAATTACAGCAATACTTTTTGGCAG
Organism: Bacteroidota bacterium; assembly: GCA_023420435.1. GTDB lineage: Bacteria > Bacteroidota > Bacteroidia > Flavobacteriales > Weeksellaceae > JAEXBA01. The sequence goes on along the minus strand of JAEZWE010000079.1, from coordinate 23,085 downwards.
GTAATGGTAGAGCATAACTCCGAAGCTTTGATGTTGAGAACCAATCAGTATTTCAATCCAAATGCACCTGTAATTACCGTTGGAAATACCAATAATAACGGTTACGTAACTATTTGTCATACCACAGCAGGCGGTAATGTTACCATTACCATTCCTCAAGCAGATTGGGCTGCACACCAAGCTCATGGAGACACTATGGGATCTTGTACCGGAAATGCAAGCAGCGGATATATTTTCTACACTTCATTCCACAATCATGCGCAGGGTAATATTGGAAACGTGGCTCCAATTCTTCAGTATGTAATTTTAAATATGTAATAAAAATTAAAAAAACTAAAAAAAAGTGGTTGCTATAAAACAGCCACTTTTTTTATTTTCATAATTTTGAAATTCAATCAATTATTTTTATGGATGATACTTTGATACAATTAGCCAGCATTATTCTTTTAATTTTAGGAATTTTAGGGACTTTTTTACCCATTTTACCCGGGTTATTACTGAGTTTATGTGGACTTCTGATTTACAAATTTGGAACAGATGCCGAATTATCGATGTTTTATATTTGGATTTTCACTTTACTAACAGCTGTTTCCGTAATTTTAAATTATGTAATACCTGCAAGAACCAACCGTAAATATGGAGGCACACGTTGGGGAAGTGTCGGTTCTGTTATTGGAACTATTGTGGGAATTTTATTTATCCCGGTTCCTTTTGGATTTTTAATAGGGATGTTTTTAGGTGTTTTTGTGGGTGAACTTTTACACGACTCTGCAGACAAGAAAAAAGCATTCAATTCTATGAAAGGTGCTTTTATTGGATTTATTTATGGAACCGGATTTAGCTTTATGGTGGCTTTGGCAATGTTTTTGGTGGTGATTATTAATATTTTAAATTAAAAAAACGATGAAATTTTTCCTTATTTCTATCCTCAGTTTTTTATCCTTCACTACCTGTTCACAGCAAAAATCGGAAGTTCAGACTTCGAAGAATAATTCTCCACATTCTACTGTTGTATCTCACAAAAATTCTACCGGAAAAATAGAAAATCCAGGAAATAAAAATAGTACTAAAACCGATAATAATTCTTTAGCTGAATATCCAACCGTAGAAGTAAAAACCGGTTCAATACCAAAAAATACGACCACAGATCCCACCTCAAATTCAACGACCGTAAAACCAGCAAAAGGACGTTTATCGCAACCTGAAATGATTTATTTCAAAGAAAAAGAAAACAAATTCTTGAAAGATTTTGAAATGAATGTCACTTTTAACAAAATTACCGAAGACAGCAGATGTCCGAAAAACGTAAAATGTGTTTGGGAAGGAGTTGCCGTGGCGGAAATTACGCTGATGGGAACTTATACCAGACCTATGACCATCAATTTATCTACCTTAAACAACGCTGCAAAAGGATACCAAAATTCAACTGAATTTAATGGTTATAAAATTACTCTGGAATCCGTAACACCTTCTCCAATTTCCAGTTCGAAAAAAACAGACGGTAAATATGAAATCGGAATTACTATTCGTCCTACCATTGATAAAGACGATCTGAGAAAATATTAATTTACCAGTTAATGGTTTTAAAATTTTTAGAAACCAGAAAATCGTTAATCTTTGAAAAAGGTCTGCTTCCAAAAAAGCCTCTGTAAACAGAAAATGGTGATGGATGTGCAGATTTTAAAATAAAATGCTTGGAGGAATCAATCAGTTCCTCTTTTTTTTGTGCAAAAGCGCCCCACAAAACAAAAACTACATTTTCTTTTTTTTCAGAAATTTCTTTAATGATAAAATCTGTAAACTTTTCCCAACCCAAATCTTTATGGGAATTTGGCGAATGTGCTTTTACCGTTAAAGTGGCATTTAAAAGCAAAACCCCTTGTTTCGCCCAAGAATCCAATTCATTGGTTGTTTTTTCAATACCTAAATCGTTTTCCAGTTCTTTAAAAATATTTTTCAGTGAAGGTGGTGCTTTCACCGCATCCGAAACCGAAAAACACAATCCATTAGCTTGAAAATCCCCATGATAAGGATCTTGACCAATAATGACGACTTTAATATCCTTAAAATCCGTTAATTCTAAAGCCCGAAATATTTGATTTTTTGGTGGAAAACATTTTCCTGAAGCGTATTCTTGTTTCACTTTCAACCACAGATTTTGAAAATATTCCGAATTTTTTATAGGGGCAAGAACTTCTGTCCAAGTCATTTTTAATGATGAGTTAGGAGTTATTTATTATGAATTTCAAGTTAAAAATAAAAAAAATAACAACAAGCACTTTACTTCTCAACTACTTTACTTCTCAACTACTTTACTTTTTAACGAAATAACTAAATTTGCAAGGTGCACATACAACAAGAAGATTTAGACGAGCTGGAATTTCCGATTTTACTTTCGGAAATCGCTCCTTTTGCTTATTCCCCGAAAACTCAGGAAAAAATCATGAACCTTCGTCCTATAAATATCGACGAAGCCGAACTTTCCTTGAAAAAGACTTCCGAATTTTTAACCAGTTTTGAAAGTTCCAATGCTATTCCGTTTGATGAATATGAAGATATCGAAGCAGAACTCAAATTGATGCTTATCGAAAATTTCCGATTGGAAAACAAAGGTTTTATTAAGATAAAAGCATTAACCGAACAAATTGGACGTTTGCAAAAGTTCTTTCCTACCCTTTCAGAAACTTTTCCATATTTATTGGAGGAAGTAAAAGATTTAGAATTTCGCAAGGAAATTATCGAAAAAATTGATAAAGTATTCAACCGTTTTGGAGAAGTAAAAAGTGAAGCATCTCCCATTTTGAAAACTTTGCGAACCGAAATTCAACACGCTAAAAAAGCTATTGACGAAAATTTCAACCGATCCATGACTACTTATTCAGAACTTTTGGAGGATATTCGTGAAACCGTGATTGATGATCATAGGGTTTTAGCCGTAAAATCGGGATTCAAGAAAAGAATTCCGGGAAGAACTTTAGGGATTTCCAAAACCGGTTCTATAACTTATATTCAACCGGATTCTGTGGTGAAACATTATTTCAAACTGAAAGAAAATCAGGAAGAAGAAAAAAAGGAAATCGATAAAATATTAAGAAAGTTAACCGCAGAAATTTCTGAATTTCAACCGCAACTTTCCGATTATCAAGAATATATTTTCAGTTTAGATTTAACCCGAGCAAAAGCCAAATTTGCAGAAAAAGTAAATGGCGTTTTACCGAAAATCAACCGTCATAAAACCTTAAGATTGAAAGATGCTTTTCATCCTTTGCTGTGGCTCCAAAATCAGGCAGAAAACAAAAAAATATTTCCACAAACTTTAACATTCACGGAACACAACCGAATTATCTGTATTTCCGGACCAAATGCAGGAGGAAAATCCATTACTTTAAAAACGGTTGGATTGCTTCAACTGATGATTCAGAGTGGAATTTTAGTTCCTGTTCATCCAAAATCTGAAATGTTTTTCTTTGAAAAAATAATGACCGATATTGGGGATAATCAGTCTATTGAAAACCATCTTTCCACTTATTCTTCCCGATTAAAAAAAATGGCGGGAATTATTCGCGAAGCCAATGGAAATACACTTTTGTTAATTGATGAATTTGGAACAGGTTCTGATCCGGAATTAGGTGGCGCTTTAGCGGAAAGTTTTTTAGAATTTTTCTACGATAAAAAGTCTTTTGCGATTATTACCACGCATTATACCAACATTAAATTGGTGGTGGAACAACTTCCCAACGCAGAAAATGCAGCCATGCTTTTTGATGAAAATTCTCTTGAACCGCTTTATAAATTGGAAGTTGGACAAGCTGGAAGTTCCTTCACTTTTGAAGTGGCGGAAAAGAATAAAATTCCAAGATTTATTATTAAGAATGCAAGAAAAAAAGTAGAAAAAGACGTCGTAAACCTCGATAAAACCATCGTCAAACTGCAGCAGGAAAAATTTGAAGTAGAAAAACTGAAATCCAATTTAACGGAACAAAAAGAAAATGTGGAAGATAAGCGTGAAAATCTTCAAAAACTGAATGAACAGCTGGAGCAGAAACTCTTCAATTTCCAAAAACTGTATGAAGAAGAACATCGTAAATTGCAATTCGGAAATAAGATTGAAACTTTTATCGATTCCTACATCAAAGGGAAATCCCGAAAAGATGTGGTGAAAGATTTTGTAAAACTGTTAGAACAGGAAAAATACCGCAAAATTGGCGCCGACAAAGATGAAAGCAAACGTTTGCAGGTTGTAAAAAGAAAAATCACCCAGCAACTGAAAAAGTTAGAAGTAAAAGAAAAAATTGCGGAAACCAACGAAAAAATAGAAGAAAAAAAGCAAAAGGAACGTTCGGTTTGGATGAAAGAAGGGCAAAGAGTGCGGATTTCCGGCTCTACTTCTGTGGGAACTATTGAAAAAATATCAAAAAATAAGGTGACGGTAAACTATGGAACATTTAAAACCGTTATTAATGCAGATGAATTAGAAAGAATTTAATGAAAATACTTATTTACAACACTAAAATATGTTACTGAAAATAAAGAAAATAGGCTTTGCCATTGCGGTTTTAGGTTTTGCAATTTCTAATGCTCAACAAAAACTACCTTTTGCTATTGTAAGTCATAAAGAAGGCTACGCCAATGTTAGAGTACATAAAGATGATTACCGAAAAATTGTAGATAAAATAAAAAAAGGAGAAGTTTTTCTTTATGAAAAATTAGCAGAAGGTGAAACAGATTGGGTTTGGATAAAATATCCAAAAAAATCGAAAGTAGAAGTTCCTTTCGAAAGACTGGACAGTCTAAAAAACGAGGGAATGATTAATAAAGAACGTTTTATGTTTATCGATCAGTTACCAAGTTTAACACCTTCCATCACTAAAAATGGAAGAACCATTATTTTAACCAACAATCACGACACCAAAAGAACGGAATACAAAAGGACGAAAATTTACATTGACATTTATGCTTCTAACGCAAAACTTCGCAGAAATGAGAAGAACAGCGAAGGCAAAATTATTTCGGTGGACAAATCCAAACCTTGGGGAATTAGTAATGAATTTCCGGAAGATTTAACCGAAGTAAAATCCATTAGAATTCAACAGGAAGGAAGAGGTTTTACTTTTCCACGTGAAGCGCTGAAAAACCTTTTTCAACCCACGAAAGATTTTGAAAAATTGGGCGCTTTTATTGAAGACGAAGATTCTATTTTCCTGTATATGATTAACGGATCCGGTGAAAACCGTTACACCACGATTTGGACGATTAAAGAAGGAAAAGCGGTAAGCCAAATTATTTATCATGATCCTGAATAAAAACTCCTTCCGAAGTATTAAAAAAAAGGAGCTAAACGTAAGCTCCTTTTTTTATTGATTATTTTTTAATGAATTTCAATCTATTTTCTTTCTCCAATCCTAAAATACTTATGAAGTACACTCCTTTAGAAAGTTTTTGAACGTCAATTCTATTCTCTTCAATTTGCCCCTTCATAACCAATTGTCCAACAGAATTATAAATCTGATAATTTTTTTTGTCATTCCCTTTCGAAATATTTAGAAAATCATTCACAGGGTTTGGAAAAATAACTGGTTCTTCCATTTTTAAATTTTCCTGTATGGCAAGGATTGGTTCGTTAATAAATTTCACGCCGTAATCTTCAACTTCTCCAACACTAAATGAACCGCAAGCTGCCGTAGATGAAACATTTGACACTATTACACGCATCATAACACCTCCACAAGAACCTAATAATGATGCAGGAACATTAAAAGTACTGGTAGCTGAATTTGAAGCATCCAATGTAGAATTTAAAATTTGTTCTGAAGCTTCAAAAGTGGTATTCCAGTTAAAATCAATCCAAGCTTGCACCTGTGCATTGCTTGTAGTTCCCATCCAAGACTTTGTAACAGTTATGGTATTTCCTGTAGATCCTATTAGTAATTTTATTTGACGCGTCTCATCACAACTGAAATTTGTATAATTTGAGTTAGCAGAATTATTCGTCATAGAAATTGAACCATTGGGAATAATATTTACACTAGAAATATAAACATCATTTCCATTAGACGACATTGCAGAACAAGCAGTTTGCAAGGTATTAATAAGTACAGAAGTATTGAAAGAACTTGTTCCAGAATTATCAACCGCCGCAACATTAAGTTCATATAAAGTACAGGGCGCCAAACCATCTAAAGAAAAAAAAGGATTAGACACTTGCAAAATTGTCCAATTCGCAACTCCTGGCGGTTTGTAGCGTACAATATAAGTAGCATTAGGAATAGGATCCCAGCTCACTGAAGCCGAAGTTGAACAAACATTGGAAACCGTAAGGTTGCTTGGAATTGCTGGAGCCAGACTTAATTCTTTTAATTCTACATTAGAAATAGATTTTGCCTCTGTTGAAAAACATCCAAAAAGAATAAATAATGAAAAGGATATTAAAGACTTCATTCTGCTTTATTTTTACTAAAGATACAACTTATACCCTATTCATTGGACTATTTTATAACTTTATAAACTTCAATAAAAAAAAGCGTATTCTGTGAATACGCTTTTTTTAAATATTTTCAGTTTTTTACTGTCTGTTAAATTTCAATAAAAGAAGTTTTCCTTTGTAAAGCTCCAGGGTATTTCCTTTTACAGTGTAGCTGTTGGCTTCGTTTAAAGCATTTAGGAAATTGGTTTCAGTACTCATATTTTCGCACATCATTTTGGTTGATCCCACTTCTTTCACACTGAAATTTCCGGTAACTATATCTCCGGAAAAGGTTCCGAAATAACTGTTACATCCAGCATTTCCTGACACTTTTCCTTCTTCTATTTTCAAAGTTGGATTTTTACCTTTTACATTTTCACTTAATGTCCATTGGGTTCCCAATAACGATTCCTGCGAAGTTTTGGAATTGGCGGTTGGTTGGCTTCCACACGAAACAATCACTGTTGCCAATGCAAAGGTTGCGATAATCTTTTTCATTTTTATTTCAATCTTTTAATTTTAGAAAACGGAAATTTCCGTTTTTTATTTTTTACAGAATCTCGGAAACTTCATTACAAAGCCATTCCAACATTTCTTTATCTTCGCTAGTAAAAGGATCCAGCTTGTGGGAATCGATATCGATCTGTCCAATATTTTTTCCGTTTTTAAATATCGGAACTACAATTTCAGATTTGGTATCGATGGAACAGCTTAAATAATTGTCCTGAGCCTGAACATCGGGAACTACAAAAGTTTCTCCGGAAACTGCGACTTGTCCACAAATTCCTTTTCCAAAAGGGATTACGGTATGATCGGTTTCTGCCCCAACATAAGGCCCTAAAACCAATTCTTCTTTTTCGCCATTTCTAAAGTAAAAACCGGTCCAGTTGAAATGCTCCATTTCCTGATCCAGCAAATGACAGATTTTCTGTAATTTTTCTTCTTTACCAAAGGTGGGACTTTGTATAATGGTGGACAATCTTTTTTTAATTTCAGACATTTTATTTAGGTAAATTCTTTTAGTTCAACTTCATCTTTATAACCGAACATTCCGCGTTCCTTTATCATTTCCGCAACACCTTCCGGAACCTGGTTTTCCCAGCTTATTTCGTTACTTAAAATCTTTTTAAGAATATCTCTGGAATAAATTTCTGAATAATCCGGATTAAAATCTTTAATATCGATAATTCGCTTATTCAGTTTGAAGTATTTGTAAAGTTCTTTGAGGTTCGCTTCTACTTTCAGATTTTCGGAAGTCAGCATTTCGTGGGTTTCAGGATCCGTATAAGGATAAAGATACACTTTCAGTTCATGGCGGAAAAACTTACCAAAAGCTTCCAAAATCCCACCAGATAAATGTTTGTAATATTGCTCATCGAAAACCATCAGCAAATTGTTAACACCCATGGCAATTCCCATTTTTTGGTTGGTATAATTTGCGAAATATTCGGTCAGTTTATAATATTCCGAGAAATTGGAAATTATTACGGTGTATCCCAGCTTTGCCAAAACATCCACCCTGTCCAAAAAATCTCTTTCGTCGATATCACCATCGGAACGCAAATTGGAAATAGTAATTTCAAAAAGAACTTCCGTGTCTTCTTCCGTACATTCTGCATCTTCCATAAACATTTTCAGTCCGCTTTCAAACATGTCGGTATTTACTAAAGTTACCGGACGAAAACTTCCACGAACCGCAAAAATATTTCTTTTGTAAAGCATATCTGCAGGAAGTTTATTTTTTCCGTCAGAATTAAAAATTACCGCTTCTGTCATCCCGTTTTTCACCAACTGTAAACTCATCAAACGGTTATCAACATACGCAAAAGCAGGCCCACTGAAATCGATCATATCAATCTCCAAATCATCCACCGAAATATCATCATAAAGCGATTCTATCAGTCTTCTGGGATTATCGTTGTAAAAATAGGCACCATAAATTAGGTTTACGCCGAGGTTTCCTAATGTTTCCTGCTGCAGAGTGGCATTGTTTTCTTTAAATTTTACGTGGATCACGATTTCGTTGTACCCTTCAAATTCGTCTCTTTGAAAACGGACACCAACCCAACCATGACCTTTTGCTGTTTTTTCAAAATTGATGGTGGTTACGGTATTGGCGTAAGAAAAAAACTTTTTTCCCGGGTTATTTTCTCTCGACAAACGTTCTTCAATAAGGGAAACTTCGTAGCGAAGCATTTTCCGCAAACGGTTTTCGGTAACGTAACGGTTTTTAGCTTCTTTGCCATAGATGGCGTCGGAAAAATCTTTATCGTAGGCAGACATTGCTTTGGCAATGGTTTGTGAGGCACCACCAGCACGGAAAAAGTGACGAACAGTTTCCTGTCCTGCTCCAATTTCTGCGAAAGTTCCGTAGATCGAAGCGTCTAAATTTATGGCTAAAGCTTTCTGTTTTGGGGTCAGTTTTTGCTTTATCAAAGACATTTTTATAATTTTTGTAAATTTACCAAAATAAATACCAACCTCGCAAATGAAGTTGAAATTTTTGGGAACCGGAACCTCACAGGGAGTTCCCGTTATTGGTTGCTCCTGTCCTGTTTGTACTTCTTCGAATCCCAAAGACCGGAGGTATCGTTCTTCCGTTATAATCACCACCGATTCCGACAAAAAAATACTGATTGACTGTGGTCCTGATTTCCGTAACCAAATGTTGGAAAATAATGAAAAAAACGCAGATGCCATTTTACTAACCCATGAACACAACGATCATGTGATTGGTTTGGACGATGTACGTCCTCTTATTTTCCGAAGTGGACAAGAGATGGCGATTTATGCTCACCAAAGAGTTTTGGAAGAGGTTAAAAACCGATTTCCTTACGCTTTTGGTTCCGAAAAATATCCCGGAGCTCCTTCTTTTAGTCTCCATGAAATAAAAGGAAATTTTACGCTTTTTGATGCTTTGGTAGAACCGGTAGAAGTGATCCATTACCAAATTCCTATCTATGGGTTTAAGTTTCGAAAGGTCGCCTATATTACCGATGGAAGCGAAATCCCGGAAAAAGAGAAAGAAAAACTAAAAAAACTGGATGTTTTGGTGCTAAACTGTATTAGAAAAGAACATCCACATCCCGCCCATTTCATTTTAGAAGACATCCTAAAACTGAATGAGGAACTGCAACCCAAAACCTTATATCTAACCCATATCAGTCATCAGTTTGGTACTTTTGATGAGGAAGAACCTTTGCTTCCGCCCAATATTCATCTGTCTTACGATGGGTTGGAAATCAATTTTTAAAAATCTAAAAGATTATTTTTGAAAATTTAAAAAATAGTCTATATTTGCAAACCCAATGACGAGCCCAGGTGGCGGAATTGGTAGACGCGCTGGTCTCAAACACCAGTTCTTAGGAGTACCGGTTCGATCCGGGTCCTGGGTACAAAAAAAATCCTCTGCTTTTGGTAGAGGATTTTTTATTTCTTAAATTTTATTTATTTCCTAGTTCTTGCTTTCCTTTTGGAAACTTCAGAAAGATTTTCGTAGATCCAGTCATCCAGTTGAAGGATGTAGTGATTTCTTTTTAGCACCATTCTGCAAAGGAAAATAACGCCGGCAAAAACTACCGCTAAAAACAAACTCAGCAACCCAAAACTGGTGGCTAAAGTCCAGCGTTGCTCTTCATTTAGAATAATATTCAAATTTCGGGAAACCCAATCCAGAAAAATTCGGAAATGGAAGGCACTTTCAAATAATAAACCAATTCCTAAAACCAAAAAAGAAAGTCCCAAAATCCAGGAAATAACGTACAAAGTTCCCACCAAAAAGGTACTTCCTGAAACAGAAGGCTGATGATCCAAAATGGTTTGGAGCTCTTTAATCCTCATTAAAATAACGGCTAATCGTTAAAAATACCGTCCAGCAAAGACGTGATCAGCGACAAAGCGATACTGAAAATCAATGCCCATCCAAAACCGTCAATCTTCATTCCGTCAATAAAATAAACGGCTAAATACACTACGGCAGCATTAATGACTAAGGAAAAAAGACCCAGCGTAATAATAGTTAACGGCAAACCCAAAATACTTAAAACGGGTTTTACGATCAGGTTTAGGATTCCAAGGATAATGGCAAAAACAATAGCTGTTGTAAAGCTGTCAATATGTACCCCACTTAGAACATAGGTAAGTCCAAAAGCAACCACAGCGGTAATCAAAAGACGAATGATAATTCCCATAATTTTTTATTTTACGTAAAAATAGGAACTTCTTTTAAGTTTTGCAACCTTAGAAAAAATAAAAAACTACGGGATGTGTTGTTAAAACAACTTCTTCCGCAGTTTAGAAAAATTAAGTTTTCACGGTTTGTAATATGATGTAAAAATACCAGTTCTTATTTTATCAAACAATACCCCTTTTGGGGTATATTTTGATTTTTTGGAAAGTTTTTGTAGAGCAGTAATTTTGGACACTGAGCCTGTCGAAGTGTCATTGCGGTGGCTTCGAGTGCCTCAGCCACAGGTGTTTTTATAAACCATTCCTAATTTCTTCAAAACTGCTTAATGCTGATTCGATATTTTCAATAATTTCGCCAGCTAGTTCATCGGGATCGGGAAGATTATCTAAATCCGTCAAGCTGTTATCTTTCAGCCAAAAAATATCCAAAGAAGTTTTGTCTCTAGCTAAGATTTCATCATAAGTATATTTTCGCCATCTTCCTTCGGACGCTGAGCTTGTCGAAGCGTCCTCTGACCAAATTTCTTTGCGTTTGTAAATATTGGATGGATTATAACACTTTACAAAATCATCCAAATCATTTTCTGTGAGTGGTTTCTTTTTTAGGGTGTGGTGAATATTGGTTCGGTAATCGTAAATCCACACTTCTTTTGTCCATGGATCTTTGGATGCAGGTTTGTTGTTAAAAAACAAAACATTTGCTTTTACCCCATGCGCATAAAATATCCCCGTTGGTAACCGCAATATGGTGTGCAATTCGGTGGTTTTTAACAACTGTTTCCGTACCTCTTCTCCTGCTCCACCTTCAAAAAGAACGTTATCGGGTAAAACAACTGCGGCTTCTCCTGTTACTTTTAACATCGTTCGGATGTGTTGTAAGAAGTTGAGTTGTTTGTTACTCGTGGTTTCCCAAAAATCCTGACGGTTATAATTCAAATCGCTGGTTTCTATTTCGCCTTCTTCGTTGGTGATAGTATAGGAACTTTTCTTTCCAAAGGGTGGATTGGCTAAAACATAATCGTAGGTTGTACTTTCTGGCGCTACTAAAGCATCGGAAGATTTGATGAGCGGTTCTTCGTCTATTTCTCCGATACCGTGTAAATAAAGATTCATCAAACAGGTTCTTCTGGTTCCTGCTACAATCTCGTTACCGTGGAAGGTGCTTTCTTTCAGAAACTTTTTTTCGTCTTTATCCAACTTATTCTGTTCGGCGAGGTAATCGTACGACGCCAAAAAGAAACCACCAGAACCACAAGCCGGATCGGCAATGGTTTTCATCGGTTTGGGATCGATGCATTTCACCATGGTTTTAATCAAAGCACGGGGTGTGAAATACTGTCCTGCTCCCGATTTTACATCTTCTGCGTTTCGTTCCAAAAGTCCTTCATAAATCTTTCCTTTTACATCTGCGCCCATCATCGACCAGTTTTCTTTGTCGATGAGTGAAACTATCTTTTGCAGTTTTGCGGGGTCTTGTATTTTGTTTTGGCTTTTGGTGAAAATCTGTCCCAACATTCCTTTTTCTGTGGAAAGACTTCTTAGCAATTGACTGTAATAACTTTCCAGATCCGCTCCATTTTTAGTGCGTAAAGTTTCCCAATTGCAAGGTTCGCCGCCCACAATTTCATCGCCGTTGATGTCTTTTAATTTGGGTAAACGAATACCCCGATTGTATGGTGGTTTGTTTAACTCTTCCACCATTTTTAGGAAGAGCAGATAGGTGATTTGTTCCAAATAATCACCGTAGCCAATACCGTCATCACGCATTACGTTGGCGAGATTCCAAATTCGGGATATGATGGTTGCGTCTGTCATTTATGCTTCTTCTTTAAGGTTAATTTTGAAAATAGATTCTATTTCTTTCATTAGCCATTTTTTACGGTCTTCAATACTTAAGGAATTCCATTGCTTATCAAACTTATTTTCATTATATTCGTCAACTAACTTTTGAGAAATTCTAAAGGATGTTATTTTAGCATCTTCCTCTCTATAATTCCCTTTTCCTTGATAAGTTTTTACTTTTACATCATAAGGGTGATTTCTTGCATCAATATTCTTTTTTCCGCTTAATAAAGTGAGGTTGCCTAAAGTGTGAACCAATGCATTGGAAGCATCAACATTTTCAATCATTTCCTTCCAACCATAATGATCTTGAAATTTCTGTGGAAGTATATGCTCAACATGAATTTCTCTATTTTTCATATCTAAAAATGTCGGCGCATCGGTTTGTTTATATTCAACCATAAACAGTAAAGGCTTGCACCAAGCATCGTGATACACTTGTCCATTCAAAGCTTCTTTTACTCTTGAGTTGATGTTATTATTCGAAAGAATATTGATTAACTCTGTTTTTATTTCATTAAATGGCTTTTTCTCTTTTATCCATTTAATTAAGTTAAAAGAAGTTTGTTTTACTCTTGTCAAGGTATAACCTGCAAGCCAATGCAAATAGTAGAAGTTTCTCAAAGCAATTTTTAATTCTTCGTAGTTTGGATAACCTTCATGTAATGCTGTAAGCAAAACTGTTCTCCAATAAATAGCCCATGGTAGATAATAAAAACTAAACGTTACTTCATCTTCCGCTTCGATTATATTATTTTGATAGGCTTTACAAAATTCTTTAAAATCAGAAACCACATCCAACGGATCCTCTTCTTGAAATTGAACAACCAATTCATCATACAATGACCTTTTTGGATTTGCTGCTAACAAATAGTATTCATACATCACCAACAAATCGTTGGTGCTTTGGTCTACAGAACTCGCTATATTTTCTATGCTTATCCAATCTTGCAAGAACTGATTCTCTTTTAGCTGTGCTACATATTGATCTTCTCCGTATTTGGTGTGCAGATTTCCAAGTAAAAAACTCTTAATTAAATCCGAGTTGGTTAAATCCAATCCTCGTGCATTGAGAACCTGAAACAATTTAATTGCAAAACTCACATCGGTACAATCGATGCGGATAATATAAACATGGTTAAAGATGTAATTAATAAACTTTCCACATTCTGCCAAACCTATATTCGCTAATTTCTCTTTGAAAATACTTGCTGTGTTTTCAAATTTATACTTAGGAATTTCATCAATACGAAGATTTTTTTTCGTTGGCTTTTTAATTTCTTTTGTGTCACCATTGATAATAATGCTATCAAAATCTGTTTGATGGTTTTGATGAGTGAAAAGTCTTAGTCTTTGAAACTTACCATCTCTTGCAATTGCATTTTTAACTTTGATAATATCTACAGTATTCAAATTTGCAAGATCATCATCATTTATTTCAGGATAAAGATCTCGTACCACAGCCATTAAAATCATTAATGTCGTCAAACGTTGTTGTCCATCAACAATATCCAAATATTGGTCGCCTTGCGCTTTTGCTGTAATGACCGAACCTAAAAAATAATTATCTGTGTCGGCAGTGTAACTTTCCCAAAGATCGTCCCACAATTGTTCCACTTGTTCATCGTGCCATTTGTAAGGGCGTTGGTATTTTGGTATTTTGTAAAATGAATCTGAATCTGTAAGAAATTTATTTACAGTTAAACTATTGGGTTTAAATGATTCTGTCATGTTAAGTTATTTTTTCTTCGTTATTTTCTCTGCTTTTATTTTTTCCAGCAACACCGCCGCCGGTTCATAATCCGGTTCTTTTTTGCAGGCGGCGATTTCTGCTTCTGTGAGTAGTTTTCCTTCAAACGCTTTTTTCAGGATGCTTTGGCGAAGCACTTCAGCTTTTTCTAAGCTGTCTTTTATTTGCGTTTCTACCTGCTCGCAAACCGATAAACGACTCTCGATGGCTTTGACGATTTGATGTTGTAGTTCTAAACTACAAATATTCATTTCTAACTTTTCAAACTTTCCTTTATTTAAAATGGGCATTGTCGTTGAAGATGCTTTTGTCTTCATTTGTGTTTGAAATTCTTGAGAAATAGCTTGATAGTAAATAAACTTGGAATCAACATTCTGATTTGGAACTATGGCGTTAATTTGCTGATTGAAACCACCTTCTTTTTTAATTAATCCAGTTTTTCCAATTGTTGCACCAATACAAGTTATTAAAACCGAATTTTCAGGAACTTGTCTTGCTTTTTGAAATCCTTTTAACGACAAATAATCGATAGAATTGAAAATACTAACACCGGCTTCTAAATCAGTAGGTTTATAAAAATTAAAATCTCTAGAATCATAAAAATCAAAATTCTTCTTTGATGGTGTATTACCTGTTGATATTAAACCAAGTTTTTTAATTTCAACTTTTTCAAATTGCTCCCCCTCAAACGCTTTTTTCAAAACGGCTTGTCGGTAGAGCGCGAGTTGGGTTTGGGCTTTTTGCAAATCGGCAATGCCCGCATCCAATGCCGAAAACAAACCTTCTATCTTTTTTACAATCGCCCGTTGGATGGGAAGCGGGGGAAGTGGGAATGGAATACTTTGTATTGTTTTTGATGACAAATGTTTTACTGTAACCGCAGATGTTTCACTATGAATTGCGTTAAGATATGGTTGAAAAGATAAAAAAAGAAATTCCTTAACATAGTACTCTGAATTAAATTGGATTCTACAAACTCGTTGATTGAGTAAACCTAATTTGCCGGGCCATTTTGAAATTTTAAAATCTCCATCCATTCCTACAAGGAAATCCTTGTTTTTAACAACAAATTCATCTTTATATTCTCCTGAGTACAAATTTTCAGTTTCTTCAGAAAATATGTCTCTAATTCTAATTAAAGGTAGACCTTCGTTATGATTAAAATATTTGGAAGAGAATGCATATCCATTCTGTACTTTAGCAATATTTTCTAATTCTACTCTTTCCCAGTCTTCAGAAATTTTTAATAATGGATGACTGCCCTTTTCAATAATTTGTTTTGGGGTAAGTCCTAGTGCCATTTATACTTTAATTTAATCTTATACATTTTATAATTCATCTCGTATTACGCTGCCAATACTTCATTTAGTTCATTAATAATTTCTTCCATTTCGTTGCCAAAGAGTTGGTACATTTTGCCGCGTCCGCCTTGCGCATCAAATGGCGTATAATCCAAATCCTCCATTTCAATGTGATAGGAACTTGTGACATGGTCTTTGATCATCCGCAACCAATCCATCTGTTCCGGCGTAAAACGGTTGTGCTGTCCGGCGTTTTGTTGAAACACCCATTTTTTAAAATTCTCGTCAATCGTTTTATCAAACGGTTTCAACGTATGGTCAATCCCGCACACTTTACGGATCAGGGAAACCAAGGCTGTTAATTCATCTTTGGGTGCATCGCTTTGGGTTTCGCCCAAGGTTTGGTAGGCTTGCCACACATGTAGCGGCGCCAAACTGGGTTGATCCATCCGCAACTGATCCATAATTTCTTTGATCATTTTAAAGGTAATGTTCCGGCGGTTGTAGGGTTGGTTATAATAAATGCTGAGCGCTTTGATCTCGTCTTTGTGGGTTTCCATATATGCCTTAAAATCCTGTATCAAACCTTGGGCTTTGTCCACAGAAGTGGTGTCCCATTCGGATTTGGTAACGGTATCCAGATTAATATGGTCGATGATTTGGTCGTGTTGTCTCCGTACATTGTCGATGTATTCATTCAACTTCCCATTGAAATTGAGCGAGGCTTTTTTTGCCAATTCTTGTTGAGCTTCGGTTCTGGCGTTTTCTATTTTTTGTGGGGTTAAATCTTGTTCTGGAACATCAGCCAATTTGGTTTGGCTCAATGCCTCAATTTTATCGGGATCAAAAGCTTCAATCAGTTCACGAGTGATTTGTTTTAAATCTTTTCCGCCACTCAGTTCCACCAAATGTTCGCGTTCTTTATCGGTAATTTGTCTGTCGAGACGAATCAAACGGTTCGCCAAAGAAAGAAAAACATCTTCTTCTTTCACGCCCATGGTTACTGCACCCAATAAATCTTTCATAGATACCGAAGGTTGGCGTTCCAACGGTCGGCTGTCCGTCTTTTTAGATTTGGTTGCACCGATAGCATCAACAATGACGAAATGGTTTTTGTTGCGTGCGGTTTTACTTACCAATTGCAGTTTATCATCGTTGATGGTTCGTGTACCGCGTCCTTTCATTTGTTCAAAATAATTGGCGCTTTTCACATCCCGCATAAAGAGTAAAACTTCCAAAGGTTTCACGTCGGTTCCCGTCGCAATCATATCCACCGTAACGGCAATCCTCGGATGATAATCGTTCCGAAAACGATTGAGTACCGACTTGGGATCTTCGTCTATTTTGTAGGTTACTTTTTTACAAAAATCGTTGCCTTCACCAAATTCTTCCCGAACCATTTGGATGATGTCATCGGCGTGGCTGTCGGTTTTGGCAAAAATCAAAGTTTTCGGCACTTCATAACTTCCATCGTCGTTTCTACGGTCGGGATAAATGGTGGTTTCCAAAGCCCGTTTGTATTCTTTGATGATGTTACGGATTTGGGAAACGTTCACTACGGCTTTGTCCAAATCGTTTCGGCGGTATTCCGTGTCTTCGTCTTCCTGTTGCCATCGTTTGGCTCGAGTGAGTTTATCTCTTCTATCGACATACCAACCGGATTCAATCACGCTGCCGTTTTGAGAAATTTCTGTTTTGATGGAATAAATTTCATACGGCACGTTCACCCCATCCAAAACGGATTCTTCATAGGTATATTCCGACACCACATTTTCATTAAAAAAACCAAAGGTTCGTTTGTCCGGCGTCGCGGTAAGCCCAATTAGAAACGCATCGAAATAATCCAAAACCTGTTTCCAAAGGTTATAAATGGAACGGTGGCATTCATCAATAATGATAAAATCAAATTGTTCAATCGGAACCTTTGAATTATAATCCACCGGTACAGGATCTTTCTCGGACAATTTTTTCTGCAACCAAGACGATTGCTCGTTGGGATTTTCCGTTTCAGCATCATCGGTCAATTCCTCTCCCTTCAAAATGGAATACATCCGCTGTATGGTCGAAATACACACCTGACTGTCACTCGCAACATAACTGGAAGTCAAACGCTGGACATTGTACAATTCTGTAAACTTACGGTTATCGTCTTTCGGTTGATACGCCATAAATTCCTGCTCCGCCTGTTCGCCTAAGTTCTTTGTGTCCACCAAAAATAAAATCCGTTTGGCTTTTGCAAATTTCAGCAAACGATACACAAAAGTTGCGGCAGTATAGGTTTTCCCTGCGCCCGTCGCCATCTGTATTAAAGCACGCGGTTTATTGGCTTTAAAGGATTTTTCTAATTCGTTTATCGCTTTTATCTGCGCAGGACGCAATCCATCCGTATCCAAATTCGGTAATTCCTGTAATCTTTGACGCAATGAATTTCCAATTCTGAACCATTCCAATAAGGTCTCCGGTTGATGAAACCAAAAGATATTTCGGCTTCGGGATTTTGGATCTCGGTAATCCGTAAAACGAGTAACCGTTCCCGTACTTTCGTATACAAAAGGAATTCCTTCAGTACTTTTAAAATATTTTAAATCGGCTTGAGCATAATTCTGAGATTGCTCTTCCACCACCGTCAAGCGATGTCCTTCACTTTCTTTTTTGGCTTCGATAATCGCTAAAGGTTGCTGATCCACAAAAAGCACATAATCAGCCGGACCAACAGAAGTTTGGTACTCCCGAACCGCAATTCCTTTGGAAACACTAAAATCAATTTCATTTTTAGACTGCACCACCCAACCGGAAGCACGCAACATCTCATCGATGCGGTCGCGGGCGATTTGTTCTGGGTTTTGGTTGGGTGCCATTTGAGTTTTTATGGTATTGAACTCGTAAATATAACAATTCAATTGAAAAAACTTAGAAATAAATTTAAAATGATAAGCATGAGGTGGTTATTGGTGGCTGAGGCACTATCTCGGTGGCTGATGGTCGCTGAGCGTAGTCGAAGCGCCGAAGCCACAGGTGATTTCGGCTACACTCAATCACCTAGACCTTCATTTGATTGATTAATGAAATTCTTAAAATGCGTTTCATTCATGCATTCTGCAGCTTTTTTTAATTCTTCATCCCATCCATTCATCAAAGCCTCTTTCTTTTTTCTGCTCCAACCTTGGATTTGTTTTTCACGATAGAACGCTTGGTCGATACGGTCGTATTCTTCGTAGTATAGAAGTTTTACAGGCAGGCGTTTTCGGGTATGGTTCGCTCCTTCCCCATTTTGGTGTTGTGCCATCCGTAATTCTAAATTGTTAGTACTTCCGGTGTAATAACTCCCATCACAACATTCCAGAATGTACATATAGCCTTTCATGATTGGTGTTTTTGTTTTAATAAAGTTATACAATTTTCTTATTTGTTAGAAACTCGGTGGCTAAAGAACTATCTCGGTGCCTGAGACCCTTGAGTCGGTGATTGAAGTTCACTGAGCCTGCCGAAGTGTCGAAATCACCGTTATTGTGATTTTGACTACGCTCAATCACCATTTTTTTCTTTCAATTTACAATCTCAGTGACTGAGCAAATTCTTTTCCGGTGGCTGAGCGGAGCCTTTTCCGGTGGCTGAGCGGAGCCGAAGCCACCTCTTAGAAAGTACTACCCGGTGGCTGAGGCACTCGAAGCCACCATTATGAAAAACCTCAGCCACCGATTTCCTCCCACTCTTCTCCCACTCTCCTCCCAGTCACCTTCGGTAAAATGGACTTTTACCAAAAGAAACTGCCACCTGTCTCGAAGAACTCTCGAAGGAAACAGGAACAAGTAAGGACAGATGTGGACAATTGTGGACATTGGCGGACAATACCGGACAGGGTATTGCAGGAAGCAAAAAGCCGTTCTACCTTCGTTCTACTAATTCGCTAAAAAATAAAATTATGGCAACAATTACAAAAGGAATCCTGGGAGGATTCAGCGGTACAGTGGGTACCGTAGTAGGTGCAAACTGGAGAGGTAAAGACGTGATCCGAAGCCGTCCAAAACCTTCTTCAAAATTACCGTCGGACAAACAGCTGATGCAACAGGCAAAGTTTAAACTGGCTACCCAATTTCTGCAGCCGATAAAAGGTATCCTGAATCTCTATTTCGGCAGTGACAGCGGTGCCCGTTCCCGAGCCAATATTGCGGTATCCTACACCATTAAAGAAGCGGTGATCATCACCGGTGGTCTGCCGGAAATAGAATTCAGTAAAGTACTGATTACCAAAGGGGATTTAGCCGGTTTCCAAAACCTGACGGTTACCCCAAAAACCGGTGCCGAACTGGAGTTCAACTGGGACGACAATTCGCTGCAAGGGAATGCCTCTGCCACAGACAAATTTGCCGTGGTAATTTACTGTGCCTCTCTGAACGAGTTTTACCCCTTTGAAACCAATTCCTTACGCCCCGATGGAAACGTATCGGTAACGCTTCCAGTTTATACCGTAGGGGAAAGTGTGGAAATATACGCCTACTTCCACAACGAGAAGCAAACTTTGGCGTGTAACTCCGTAGCCATGGGCAGCCAAATCCTGATTTAACGAGAACCACCCTACCTAAGGGTGGTTTTTTTAGACCTAGATTATGGTAAACTCATCTAAGGTCAATCAACGGTGGACTGCGGTAACGGTTTTTCAAAATTTTGGAAAAAAGCCAAAGGGTAATAATATTTCTTACCAATATGCACAAAAGGGATTTTTTTCGCTTTCCGCATTCTGTAAATGGTTTTGTCCGAAACATGAAGCAGATTCCGAAGATCGGTGTTATCGATAAGCTGGCGGGTGTTTTGTTTTTCGTTCATCTCTAAAAGTGCAGCTAACAATTCTTGAAGAGCCGAGAGCCCCTCATTCATTTTTTGAGTATTCATGACCTTTGTTTTTTGTTTCTCAAAGTTCGGATATCTCTAAAAATTAAAAAAGAGACAAAATCCTTTTCTTGCTTTTTGTGGATAAGTTTTTTACAAAAAAAAGGGGATTAACGCTACGTAACCCCATGAACATTAGATTTTTATCTTTATTTTTCCATCGAAAAAGTTATTCACACTCCAAATATCGAAAACCGCTTTAGCGGACCCTTCTGAAACTCATACTTTTCCCTAGCAGACGCATTTTCCAATAGCCACGAACCTTCAGTAAGCCTTTTTCCAGCCACGCTACAGAACTCCAGGTTCTACCGGAAGAAGCATCGTAAATTTTTCCATTCTGCCATTCTTTATCTTCCGGATTATAGACCAAGCCCGATAAAATTTCCATACCAATAATTTTACGGTGCCGTAATTTTGGGTTGGGGTTAGAACTGTCCTCATGTTCATGAATGGGTTTCTTACAACCTTCAATTTCATTAAACCACAAAACTTTTGCGCGATAATCCTTACCGGATTTGAAGACTTCTACCAACACTCTTTTTTCCAAATCCATCCATTTACCAATAACGTCGTCGGGGTGGTTTTGAGCGTAAAAACTGAGGGAGAAAAAGGAGAGAATAAAAATAAAAAATGTCTGCATGGTTCAAAAATAGAAGCTAACAAAAAAAATTTCCTTACATTTTTTTGAAGGAAATTTATAGAATGTTAAAAAAAGTCGTGTTTATTTTTTCGGTAAAACCGGCGCACGCATTTTATACTGGTAGCTGTGAAGCGTTTTTAAAAAATTCTCGATGTCCACCAAATCTTCTTCCTCCAAATTGAGCGTGGTAAGCATTTGGGATTTATGGGGGGCTAAAATACTGTCGCGGTGTCTTTTTTCATCAGGCATTCCTGCATTATATAAATTCAGAATGCCACGGATATTAGGGAAAAGTCCGTTGTGCATATAGGGTGCAGTTTCCGAGATTTCGCGAAGCGTGGAAGTTTTGAACTTGCCTACGTCTTCAGGCTTTTTAGTAATATTATATAATCCTAAATCTTCATACTCTCTTCCAAAATAGGTTAAACCCACATTGTGGAATTTTTGATCGGAAAAATAAGGGGTGTTATGACAGTTGATACAGTTGGCCTTGGTACGGAACAAATGCAGCCCACGAACTTCAGAATCCGTAAACTGTTTTTTATCGCCGGACACAAATTTGTCGAATTTGGATTTTGGACTGATCAAGGTTCTTTCAAAAGTAGCAATAGCTTTGGTAATACGCTCTTCCGTTACTTTTTTGTCTCCATACGCTTTCTCGAAATAAGTTCGGTACCCTTTAATCTTCGCAATCTTGCGCACCGCTAAACGGGAATGCATGTTCATTTCCAAAGGATTCTCAATCGGCATTTTGGCTTGCTGTTCCAAGGTCTTGGCTCTTCCGTCCCAAAATAAAGATTTGGCAAAAGCCACATTCAGCACCGTTGGGGAATTTCGGCTTCCGGTTTGTCTGTCGTGTCCATACGGAACTCTTCTTCCGTCTGCCCAACCCAATTCCGGATCGTGGCAATTGGCACAGGAAATTTGTCCGGAACCTGATAAACGGGGATCAAAAAACAACAATTTTCCCAGTTCTTCTTTTTCCAAAGAATAAGGATTGTCTTTGGGGAAAGTAGGAATCGGCAAAGGACCAATATCCTGAAAACCTTCACGGGCTTCATCAAACAAATGAGCTTCCGGCCATTTGGAAATATCTCCGCTTCCATATAAATCGCGCAGCTCTACGGGCGCATATCCTTTAGGATTATTGCTGAAATCCGTAAAAGAATATACCAAAGCCATGGTTAAAATAACGGAAAGGAAATACTTCATGCTTTTCTAATAAAAAAACGTAATTCCGGTTTGGAAATAAACGTTGGGTTTTCGGTAATATCGGTTAGGAACCTCATCACTTTGATGGGCAAAAACCGCCCCAAATTTAGAAAATATTTTCCAAGAGGTATTTTTCATGAAACGGTCGCTGAAAGAAATTTCGGCAGAAACCCCTGTTTTGGAAGTAGAATCATAATAATGATCCGGCAAAATAACCCGGTCATAAAAAGTAGAACTGGAACTTACCTGTGTAAATGCCAAGTCCGCCTGCAAAGGGAAATAATGATTAACTCCAATAGCGGCATTCAGGTTTTGATTATTATTTTTATACAGTTCACTTTGGAACTGCAACCCTAAATCTAAGGTCTGCACTTTTTTATCGCTAACACCCAATAAATCCTGAGCCCGGAAATCATTCACTTCACTTTTCAGTTTTAAGCCATAATATTTCCCGGAAATACCTTGTTTCAGATACGTAAAATTGGCAAAATAGTGATCCCATGTTTTACGGAAATTCTGTCCCTGTTCCACAATATTATAGTTATCACCGGTAAGAATTTTAGCACCAAAGTCGGATAAAATTTTAGCATTTTCGGAATGATATATGAAGGAACCAAAAACCTCGTGGAATATTTCACGGTATTTCATATATTCCAAATCCTGATCAATATATACCTGATTGTAAGCTGATCTGGTATAAATATTTTCCATGGTTTTGGAGTAGGCATAATTCAAATTGAAATGCAGTTTATCATTTTGAAAACGATAACCTCCCCCTATATTTCTTAAAACTGTGCTGTAC
>JAEZWE010000044.1 GCA_023420435.1 Bacteroidota bacterium | reverse complement strand
CAGTTTCCGTTTCCAAAAATTTGGAATTTTCTGAATTCTGAAAATGGTTTCTGCGTTGTCATTTTTCAAAAAATTTGAAATGCAAAAATATGAAAAATTAAACTTAAACTCAAACTTTATCTGCAAGGATTTAAAAAAAATATCATCCATCAAAAACGGAATTATGATTGAAAAAACTTATTTTTGCGGTTCAAAATTTAGAAATTATGGCTTCAGGTTTTTTTGCAATTTTGGATGATATTGCGGCATTAATGGACGATGTGGCGGTAACTGCAAAATTAGCCACTAAAAAAACAGCAGGAATTTTAGGAGACGACCTCGCGGTAAATGCGGAGAAAGCAACCGGATTTTTAGAATCCCGTGAAATTCCCGTTCTCATGAAAATCATGAAAGGTTCTTTCATCAACAAACTGATTATTGTTCCTGCGGTTTTCCTGCTTCAGTGGCTGTACGAACCTGCTATTACTTTTATTTTGATTATTGGTGGACTTTACCTTGCCTACGAAGGCGTTGAAAAAATTATTGAATTTTTGTTTCACCGTGAAAAAAAAGGTGACGAAGTTATTGAAGAAGCGGTACAACCTGAAAATACGGAAGATTCTGAAAAATCGAAAGTTCAATCTGCTATTACCACCGATTTTATTTTATCTCTGGAAATTGTCATTATTGCATTGGCTTCTGCTAAAGAAGGTTTTGAAGTATTAAAATCTCAGTTCAATCCGCTTTTAGTTGAAATTGTTACGGTTTCCATTGTTTCTATTATTGCTACTGTTGGTGTTTATGGAATTGTAGCTTTAATTGTAAGAATGGATGATGCGGGTTATAAATTAATCCGAAAATCGGGTGAAAAGGGATTTATGAATTCTTTGGGAGAAATATTGGTAAAAGCGCTACCTATTGTTATTAAAGGTTTGGCTGTTATTGGAACCATTGCTTTAATATTGGTTGCCGGTGGAATTTTTGCCCATAATATCGATTGGTTTCATCATCATTTTCTACCTGATGTTTATCCAATGGCAAGAGAAGCTTTGTTGGGAATTATCGGTGGATTGGTGGCAGTTCCGATTTTTATGTTGGGAAAAAAAGCTTTTGCAGCAATAAAAAAATAAAATTTTAGAAAAATAAATTATAGGTTTTCAAGAGATTGAAAACCTTTTCTGTTTTTAAAATTAGGTGTTTTCACCATTCAAAATTGTTCCGATTTATATTGATTTTTAAATAATTTACTTGTAGTAAATTACAAATTGTTATTTTCAATATTTAGCGAAAAGACGCAATTTTAATTTTATTAAATAATAGTTTATGGCGCAAGAAAATCGAAGATTTTCAGTTTTAACACAGAAGAAGTCTGCGAACGAAGTTCATGAAAATTTCACGACCTAAAATATAAAAAATTGAATATTAAATTCTTGAGTATTTCCAAGTGAAATTAAACATAATGCACCAGAGGTATATTTTTATAATTTTTAATTTTGGCTAAAGCCATAACTGAACTTAAAAAAGAAAGCGGGATAAAGCCCGCTCCAATCATTATTAAACTTCAGTTTTAGAAATTTAGAAATGAATTTGTTCAATTTCTTTTTCGAGTTCTTTTGGGTTTTCTCCTGAATCTGATTTCACCAAAATCAGGGTGAAAATCGCTGCGACAATCATGCAAATTCCGCCAACAACTACATAACCCATTGCCATTTTTCCAAATAAATTAGAAACAATTGGACCACCGAAAATTCCGTTGATAATTTGAGGAATTACAATAAAGAAATTAAAAATTCCCATGTAAATTCCCATTTTTCTGGACGGAATACTGTCTATTAACATTGCATAAGGCATCGCTAAAATACTTGCCCAAGCAAAACCTAAACCGATCATGGAAATCCACAACATATCTTTGGAAACGAAATTCATAAGAATTAATCCTATTCCACCACAAACTAAAGCCAAAGCATGGGTTTGTTTTTTACCAATTTTTGATGCAATCGGTGTTAATAAAAAAGCAAACGGAATTGCCCATAAATTGTATTGTCCAAATAATTTTCCGGTTAAATTTCCTGCTTCATTGAATCCTGCAGAATGCGTGTCTTCTGGCGAAAGTCCGAAGTGATGCGTTGCCAAAGCATTGGTTGTAAAAACCCACATTGTAAACAAAGCAAACCATGAGAAAAACTGAACCAATCCCAATTTCTTCATCTGATCTGGAATTTTTGCAAAATCTTTGAAAATATCAGAGAATTTAGAATGTTCCTCCACCACTTCTTTTCCGTCCGAAAATTCTGCAAATTCCTGCGGAGAATATTCTTTTGTCGTTACGATGGTGTACAGAATTGACAAAATCAAAACAGCAGCACCAACATAAAATGAATAAATTACATTGTCAGCCACAAAACCTTCTGCAGCAACACTGTTGATACCTAATTTTGTTAACCAATCTGGCATATAAGATCCGAGAACTGCACCAATTCCTATTAAAATTGTTTGAACAGAAAAACCTAAAGTTCCCTGATGTTTCGGCAACATATCGCCAACCAAAGCTCGAAAAGGTTCCATCGCAACATTTATTGAAGCATCCATCATTGCTAAAAAAATTACCGCTAACAAAAGAACATTCGCTGCAATTAAATGAGTTACAGAAGCAGCATTGGGAAGCAAAACCAAACCAATTGCACACAAAACAGCACCAATTAAAAAATAAGGTTTTCTTCTTCCAAGCGGACTCCAAGTATTATCCCCAAAATGTCCAATAATGGGTTGAACAATCAATCCTGTAAATGGCGCCACCAACCAAAACCAAGATAATTCATGAACATCTGCGCCTAAATTGGCAAGAATTCTACTGGCATTTCCGTTTTGTAAACCGAATGCCATTTGAATTCCGAGAAATCCCATACTCATATTGATGATTTGAGCGAGAGAAAGATTAGGTTTCTTTCTTTTAGTGAAGATTGTATTTTCTTGTTTTGATATCATAGTTTATTTTAATTTTCTTTTTAAAATTCGTTCTTTTGTCTTGAAACAAAAGAACCAAAAGTTCAAGACTGAATTTTTTTGCTAAAATTTTAAATAATTTTCTAAAATTTCCAAACTCGCACGAAATTTAGTTCTGTTTATTAATTTATTTAGTAACGTACTCAAACAGTGGAAATTTCTTCACGAAAATAATTTCAAATTTCTTAACACAAAAAACTTCTAGGTCATTCTTCCTTCAACTGATTAATTATTTTATCTTCCAAAGGTGATTTTACTTTGATGACTTCATCCACATTGTCGTTTGGAATGGTCATGGAAAGAACATATTGTTTTATTTTCCATTTTTCACCGATTTTTTCCAAAACGCCGCTCCCTCTACAGATTTTCATTTGGGTGTCCAATAACTCGTCAAACCAAGCGTATTTTCCGTCTTTAGAAAAATAGATATTTCTTTTTAAGGATTTGAAATTCCAAGCTTTTCCTTTGTCGAAATGTGGTTTTGCATAATCCATAAATGCTTTTTTGTCCCAAGTTTCGGTAGCATCCGTTCCAATAAAAATGGATTCTTCTGCATACAAATCGAAATAATTTTTGAAATCGGCTTTTGCTGCGTATTCGTTTAAATTATCGAGTAAAGTGTTAACGTGTTTTTTCTGAACGTTTTCATAAAATCCTTTGCTTTGGGAAAAAATGAACACTGAAAAAAATAGAGTGAAATAAAGAGAAATTACTTTCATTTAAAAAAATTAGAAAATTAAAGGTAATGTATTTTTTCTTTCAAAATTAAAATCATTTTACTTCTACCGAAACAAAATCGCTTTCATTTCCTAAACGATCTACAGCTTTCAACGCTAAATCGGTTAGTGCAGATCCATTTGAAGAAAATGATAATGATTTTGAGTTTTCATTTTCGTTAAAAATTTCCGTTTTCCATTGGTTTCCATATTTAGCAAATAACACAAAATTTCTTACCTGTCGTGGATTTCGGGATAACCAATTGATTTCTACATTATTTCCTTTTTTTATTGCCGTGAGTTCGGGTTTTAAGACTTCTTCTTTTTTTAACCACGAACTTGCAGGAACTAAAGCTTTCTCTTTATACAAGTTTTTCAAAGAATTTTGCATGGAAAGGTTTTTAGCAATTCCGTCCACACTGTAATGAATTTCTCCTGCTTCTTTTCCTAAAACGGTTCTTGAAATATGGATTTGATTTGAAATTTCCTGTGCTTTATCCTGAACATTTTTAATTCCTACCGTATTTAATCCCGGCCAAAGATGGACGTTTTTTGGAGTTTCCTGTTTCCACCATTTGAGAAGTGACGTAAAACTTTGCGCACCACCATCTTTCCAATACAACTGCGGCGCAAAATAATCGCACCACCCTTCATTTAACCAAAGTTTTGCATCGGCAAAAAGTTCATCGTACTGTGAAGTTCCTGTAATATCCGAAGGAAATCCCGGTTTCCAAATTCCAAAAGGAGAAATTCCGAATTTTACATAGGATTTTTCAGATTTTATTTCTTCGTGAATTCTTTTAATGAATTTATTCACATTCGCTCTTCGCCAATCTGCTTTTGAAAGAGTTCCTCCAGAATTTTGATAAACCGTCCAAGTTTTGGTATCTGGGAAATCTTTTCCACCATGATATTCTTGATAAGGATAAAAATAATCATCAATATGTATGGCATCAACATCATATCTTTTTACAATATCTTTAATGACCGAAGAAACATGATTTTGAACTTTTTCATCGGAAGGATCCATCCAATACATTCCGTTTCTTAAACGATAGGTTTTATCCGACATTTTAGAAGCCATACTTTCAGGCGTTACTTTTCCGCCTGTGGTATGATGCGCACGATAAGGATTCAGCCAAACGTGAAGTTCCATTCCTCTTTTATGAGATTCTGAAATCCAAAATTCTAAAGGATCATAAAAATCTGATGGCGCTTTTCCTGTTTGTCCTGTTAAAAAATAAGACCAAGGTTCCAAATCACTTTTATAGAAAGCATCTGAAGAAGGTCTTGCCTGAAAAACAACCGCATTAAAATTCAAACTTTCCAACAAATCTAAAATTTTGATGGCTTCCTGTTTTTGTTGTTGTGTTGATAACGAGTTTTTTGTTGGCCAGTTAATATTAGCTACCGTTGCAATCCACGCTGCACGGAATTCCCGGTTGATTTCTGGGAGAACTAAATTACTTTTTTTAAGAATTTTATTTTCAGATTTTGGAACGACTTTATTAATGGTTGTTTTTGCTGTATTGTGTTCCGTGTTTTTTTGCGCTGAGCAAGAATTTAAAAACCCAAGAAATAAAATAATATATGTTAGAAGCGGAATATTCTTTTTGTTCATGAAAGCAAAAATAGAGGAAAATGTTTTGTAATTTTTGTTTTTAAGAAAAATTTATAAAAAAAAAGAGAAGTTTTAAATCTTCTCTTTTTATATTTAATTTAAAAAAAAATTATTCTGCTTTTGCCATTCTTTCCGCACGTTTTCTTTCTTCTTCCGAGAGAATTTTTTTACGCATACGAATGAAATTTGGCGTTACTTCGATGGCTTCATCAGCTTGGATGTATTCCATACATTCTTCCAAAGAGAATAATTTCTTTGGAGCAACACCGGTATCTTTATCTTTTCCTGCAGCACGCATGTTGTTCAATTGTTTTGCTTCTACAATATTTACCACCAAATCTCCGGGTTTGTTTTGTTCACCAACGATCATTCCAGCATAAATTTCTTCGCCTGGATCAACGAAAAACGTACCTCTATCCTGTAATTTATTGATGGAATATTCTGTAGCCGGACCTTGTGTTTTGGAAATTAAAACCCCATTATTTCTTCCCGGAATTGAACCTTTGAAAGGTTTGTATTCCGTAAAACGGTGCGCCATAATGGCTTCTCCTGCTGTTGCGGTTAACATTTGCGAACGCAATCCAATTA
>JAEZWE010000012.1 GCA_023420435.1 Bacteroidota bacterium | reverse complement strand
GGCTAGATTGCTTTATCAAAAAGGTTTTGACGTTACTGTTTTTACCGATTTCGAAAATTTGCAAAAACAAAGTGCAGATGCTAAAACCCACTTTAACAGAATAAAAGAAATTTCCGGAATTGAAGTTTTGGATTATCATGAAGTACAAAATTTTAATTTTTCTGAAAATATCATAATTGATGCACTTTTTGGAACAGGATTAATCAGAAAAGTAGAAGGGAAAACTGAAAATCTTATTGAATTTTTGAATCAGCAAAAAGTTCGAAAAATTTCGATTGATTTGCCTTCGGGAATTTCAGCGGATGATTATTTTAAAGAAAATGCTACCGTTTTTAAAACCGATTTTACCCTGAGTTTTCAGTTTTGGAAAAAAACTTTCCTACATCCCGAAACTGCTGTTTTTTGTGGGGAAATTCAAATTTTAGATATCGGTTTAAGTAAAGAATTTATTCAAAAAGAAAAAACAGAAAATTATGTGATTGATGAGGAATTGATCAAAGAAATTTACCGACCAAGACAAGATTTTTCGCATAAAGGTAATTTTGGAAAAGCTTGTCTTATTGCCGGAAGTTTTGGAAAAATAGGAGCAGCGGTTTTAGCAACCAAAGCCTCACTAAGAACTGGAAGTGGAATTACTTTCGCATTAGCACCAAAATGTGGCTACGAAATTTTGCAAACCCAATGTCCTGAAGCGATGTTTTTGTATGGCGGTAAAGATTTTGTCTCTCAATTTCCGGTGGAGGAAGATTTTACTTGCGGTATTGGACCGGGATTAGGAACCGATCCTGAAACGGAAGATTCTTTCATTACATTTTTAGAAAATTACCAAAAACCGTTGGTTTTGGATGCTGATGCGCTGAATATTTTAGCTAAAAATCAAGAATATTTAAAACTGATTCCTGAAAATTCAATCATTACGCCACATCCAAAAGAATTTGAAAGACTTTTCGGGAAATTTAAAAACTCTTTTGAAAGATTGGAAAAAGCAAAAGAAATTTCTAAAGAATTGCAAATTTTTATTGTTCTGAAAGACCATTATTCCCAAGTTATAACTCCGGATCAAGAGGTTTTTTACAATATTAACGGAAATTCTGGAATGGCAAAAGGTGGAAGTGGCGATGTTTTAACAGGAATCATCAACTCATTGTTAGCCCAGAAATATTCATCTCGGGATGCCGCGATTTTTGGAGTTTGGCTTCATGGAAAAGCCGGTGATTTTGCAGCAGAAAAATTTTCTAAAGAAGCCATGTTAGCTTCAGATTTAATTAAACAAATTCCAAAAGTTTTTAAAATTTTAAAAAATTAGTGGCTTTATTTTTGAATTAATTTTTTGAAAATTCAAACTATGTTATTGATTAAAAATCTTTTTTCGTTGGTCGTAATTGCACTTTCCATTTCTTGCTCCAATGTTCCTAAAAATATAGCAGGAGAAGAAAATTCTAAAAAAATGGATCAATCTGAATCAAAACAAAATTCAGTGGAAAAATCCTTTTCTGGAACTATTGTTCGGGATTGTACGGGAACTTATATTCGTGTTGAAGGCAAAGATTATCTCGTTTGTAACTTCAAAAAAATTCAGAATTATAAAGAAGGAGCTAAAATCACAGTAACTTATGAAATTCCTAAAGAATGCCCGGAATTTGATGGAATTGCCGTTTGTATGATGTACCACGAACATGTAGGAATGATTCGCATTTTAAGCATAAAATAAAAAAAACCTCAATTTTGAGGTTTTTTTTTATTCCGGTTTCTCGTTTTGTTCTTCTGTAATTATTCTGTTTTTCGAGGTAAATAAAATGACAAATCCTGCCAACATAAAAGGAATGGAAAGAATTTGTCCGGTATTCAATCCTGCAAAAGTGATAAATTCATCACCTTGAGGTTCTTTTAAAAATTCTACAAAAAATCTTATCGCCCAAAGAAAAATAAAAAACAATCCGAAAAGAAAGCCTTGTTGATATTTTTTATTGGTATATCTATAAATTAACCATAAAAGAACAAAAAGTAAAAAATAACCTCCAGCTTCAAAAAGTTGAGTAGGATAACGTGCAACAATATCGCCATACTCTGAACTTTGTTGAGGGAAAAGAACCGCAAAAGGAGAATTTTCAGGGGCTGGTTTCCCGATAATTTCCGAATTAAAAAAATTTCCAATTCTTACAAAAGCGCCACCAAGAGCTACTACAATTCCAATTCTGTCATACACCCAAAAAGGATTTTTTCTGATGATTTTATAAGCGTAATAAATTGTAGTGAAAATTAAAGCAATCGTAGCTCCGTGACTTGCCAATCCGGAAAATCCGGTAAATTTGAATTCAGGTTTTGTTTGTATGGGTAGAAAAACAGACCAAAAATCCTGCTTAAAAAGTTCAGGCTGATAAAAAATAACGTGCCCTAATCTTGCACCCAAAATAGTTCCCACCAAAGTCCAGGTAAATAATGGTTCTAAATATTTTTGGTTTACATTATCAATTTTAAAAATTTTGGTCATAATAATATACCCCAAACCAAAAGCCAAAATAAACATTAAACTGTAATAATGAAGGGTTATAGGTCCCAGATTAATTCCGGTAGAAGGATCCCAAGTGGTGTACAATAGATTCAACATTTTTTATGAATAGTTTTTTTATTTTTTTATAATTTATTTTTTGGTGGAACAGGATCATATCCTTTTCCTCCCCAAGGATGACAACGCATAATTCTCATAATTCCTAAATAAAATCCTTTAAAAATACCGTGAACTTGCAAAGCTTCCACCATGTAATGAGAACAAGTGGGTTCGTATCGGCAATTTGAAGGTAAAATAGGAGAGATAAACCACTGATAGATTTTTATAGGAACAATCAGTGGAAAAGTGATAATTTTATTGAAGGTGATTTTCAAAACAGTGCAAAAATACTTATAAATTTGAAATTTAAACTTTGAGTTTCAAAAATGTTTGAAAATTCTGTGTTTAGTTTTTAAATTTGGAGAATAAAATTTTCGATTTTGAATCAAAAAAGTCCATTAGCGGAACAATTGCGACCCAAAAATCTTGATGAGGTTTTGGGACAAGAACATCTCACCGGACAACAAGGAACCATCCGGAAAATGTTGGAGAATGATACTTTGAATTCCTTAATTTTTTGGGGACCTCCAGGAACCGGAAAAACCACTTTAGCAGAGATTATTTCTGAAAAATCAGGAAGAAAATTTTATAAACTTTCAGCGGTTTCAAGTGGGGTAAAAGAAGTTCGTGATGTGATTGAAGACGCAAAAAAGCAAAATTTGTTTTCCGGTAAATCACCCATTTTATTTATTGATGAAATTCACCGTTTTAATAAATCGCAGCAAGATTCATTGCTTCATGCGGTGGAAAAAGGTTGGATTGTTTTAATTGGCGCCACAACAGAAAATCCAAGTTTTGAAGTGGTATCTGCATTGCTTTCCCGTTCACAAGTTTATGTCTTAAAATCTTTAAGTTTTGAAAAACTGGAAGAACTGGCTGAAATTGCTCTTAAGAAATTCAATGAAAATGAAGAAACGGATTTTTTGCTGAAAGATAAGCAAGCTTTTATTCAGTATTCCGGTGGAGATGCCAGAAAACTCATCAATTCTGTAGAAATTGTTTTAAATAATTTCAAAAATTCGGAAAAAGTAGGAATTTCGAATGAAGATGTATTGTCTGTTTTACAGGAAAACATGGCTCTTTACGATAAAAATGGAGAACAGCATTATGATATTATTTCTGCTTTCATCAAATCGATGCGAGGTTCCGATCCCAATGCTGCCGTTTATTGGCTTGCCAGAATGTTAACTGGTGGAGAAGATGTCAAATTTATTGCCCGAAGAATGCTGATTTTAGCTGCTGAAGATATTGGTTTAGCGAATCCAAATGCTTTGGTTGTTGCCAACAATTGTTTTCAGGCTGTAAATGTCATCGGAAAACCGGAAGCCAGAATTATTTTAAGTGAAACCGCAGTTTATTTGGCAGTTTCTCCAAAATCGAATTCTACCTATCTCGCAATTAATGAAGCTATGGATTTGGTGAAAAAAACCGGAAATCTTCCTGTTCCTTTGCATTTAAGAAATGCACCAACAAAATTGATGAAAGATTTGGATTACGGTAAAAATTACGATTATGCGCATTCTCACGAAGGCAATTTTGTGAATTTGGAATTTTTACCTGAAGAAATAAAAGGAACCGTTTTATACCATCCAGGAGAAAATTCCACAGAGAAAAAAATTAAAGAAGAGCAAAAAAGAAAGTGGGGAAATAAGTATTAATCTTTTTTATTGAAAACTTTATAAAAAAAAATTAGTGGCAACGCAACGATAATAATTGGGGAAAGTATAATTCCAAACAAATTTTCCCAAAAATTTCCGAAACTAAGACGTAGAATATCTTGAAGAATTTTTTTGGATTGTTTTAATAAAGTAAATATTGCAAAACCTAAAAGTCCAAAAAAAAGTCCACCAAAAAATAACTGATACAATAGTTTTTCATCCATAAAAAAAGCGTTCCGAAGAACGCTGATATTTTAGAATGTGTTGATGTGCAGTATGTCTCGACCTTCAAAACTTTTCACGCTTAGTTTCACAATAGCATCCGAAATAATTTTCATTTTGGTATCTTTCAAAAACATGCCGTCAAATAAAACAGGACTTTCCGCAGCCAATTTATTTTGTTTGTTTAAAGAAGCAAGGGTTATTTGGTCGAAAGAAACTTCTTTCATTTTAACATCAATAACACCATTCGTAGGAACAATTTGGAATGTTTTAAGATAATCCGGAACACTGTTTTTATAAACATTCACCGATTCTATTTTTTTAGCATCTATTTTCTTCATGAAAGCTTCCGAAGTAACAGCGCCATCCACAATTACTAAAGGACTTTTTTGCTGAGAAAATACAAACCCAGAAATTGTTATTCCTAATATAAGTAATATTTTTTTCATTTTTTTACGATTATATTTTCACAAATTTAGTAAAAAGTTTCATTTTTTTTATTTTTCTTCAAAAATTATTCAGATTTTTTTATTTCGCTTTTTTCTGAAATTCCATTATTGTTGAAAGCTTCAATTTGGAAATAATAAGCATCAGTTCGATCTGCACCCGTAAAAAAATATTCGTTTTTTCCGAAAACCATAATACTTCCGTACATTTTATCTGGAGACTTACCCCAATAAATTACATAACCATCTGCTTCAGGATTTTGTCTCCATTTCATCCAGATGCTTCTTCGTTCTCCGTATTTCTTTGGATCAGATCTTAATGGGACAAAATCTTCTACTTTTGATGGTGCTTTTCCGCTTCCTTTTCCAAAAACTCTAAATCCGCTAATGGCAAATTTACCTGTAGGCATTTTTAAATTTTCCATTTTTAGGAAACGGGCTTTTGCAGGAGTGGAAAGCTCAATGTAATCATGCGGAACATCGGTTTGGTTTTTAGACTTATCAATCAAAACTTTCCAATTTTTTCCATCATTACTGCTATATATTTTGTATTGATGCATTTTTCCGATGGTTTTTCCTCTAAACTCCACATCCTGATCTGCATAATTGATTTGTATGGCATTAATGGTCGAAATTTCTCCTAAATCCGTTTGAAACCATTCTCCAGAATTTCCGGTTTTTGCAGACCAATAAGTTTTGATATCTTCATCTACCGCAAAATTAGGTTGATAGCCACCCAAAGTGGATGAGGCTTGAACCGGTTTGTTATAATTTAGCAACATCCAGCCTGTAAATAATCCTTTGGAGAAATCTTTTCCTTTTGCAAATTCAGGAATATAGGTCGGGAAATCTCCATACGCAGTATTGCAATACATCACATCATCTTTATCAAAACCGGCAGGCCAAATTCCTAAACGTCTTTCAAAATTATTTTTTACGGAGATAAAAATGGTGGAAACATGCCAGTAATTTCCATAATTGTCCTGAAAAGTTCCGCCATGTCCAGCGCCTCTTGCAAAACCTCCGGGTTTGTACGAAAATGGATTGTGCTGTTGATATTCATATCCTTCCAAAGGATTTTTGGAAACATAAACACCATCAGAATAGCCACTAAATTCTGTAGCCGGAGCTCCATACTGCATATAATATTTTCCGTTGTGTTTGGTAACCCAAGCTCCTTCGACAAAAGGTTGAAGAAATACATTGTCGTTATATTCTCCAAATCTTTCCCAGCCATGATCTTCAGGTTTTAATCTAATGATAGGTTTTACATAACCTTCACTTTGCAAATTTTATACTTTTACTTCGGTTCCTAAAATAGGCCATTCGTTGCTGGAACCCCAATAGAGATATAATTTATTTTTATCTTCATCATAATGAAATGCAGGATCCCAAGCTCCAACTTTTAAGGTATCTACAGCGATTTTCCAATCGTCTTTCGTAGGATTTGTAGATTTCCAAATAGGAAAATCGGATTCCCAAGTAGAACCATAGACATAAAGGGTGTCTTTCATTGCCCAGGCTGCTGGAGCATTGAGGTCATGAATGTATTTGTTGTCTCTTAAAAATTTTCGCGGAACAAAATTCCATTTTAACATATCATCACTGTACCAGTATCCTTCTTGATTAGTAGAAAATAAAAATAATTTTTTTTGAAAATTGACAATTACAGGATCTGCTGTAGCCCTATGCTTTCCGTGTTTTGAAAAAACTTCAAACGGCGTGTAACCATAATCGATATTAATAGGATTGCAATAGGTCTTTTGTTGAGCCAATGAATATTGAAAAGAAAATAAACTGACAATGAGGATTAAAAATAATTTCATGGTAAATAAATTGCTTTCCGTAAATTTAATTGAAATTATGGTTTTATCCAATTTTTTTCGATCAGTTCCATTAGGAAATCTGGACATTTTATAGGCTTCTTTTTTTCAGCATCCATAAAATATAAGGTAGTGGAAGCTTCCGTAATTTTTTGTTTCGATTCGTTAAAAATTTCATAATCAAAAGTAATTCTTACTCCCGGAACATTTTTTATAAAGGTGTGAATTTCTAAAATTTCGTCGTAATACGCCGGTTTCAAATATTTAATTTTATATTCTGAAACAGGAAGCCAAATTCCTCTTTTTTCAATTGTTTCGTAAGACATTCCAATACTGCGGAAAAGTTCTACTCTGGCCACTTCAAAATATTCTGCATAGTTGCCATAATAAACGTATTTCATGGGGTCTGTTTCTCCGTAACGTACACGTAATGAATGTTTTGTGTGAATCATTTTAAGTCTTTAGTAGATCATACAAATATATTTTTAAATAATCAAGACGACAAACATTTTTTTTTCCACATTATATTTTTCATCTTTGTCTTCCTGATAAAATTTGTGTAAGACGGAAAAATTGTTGCAGAAAATATGAACGAAAATTTAGTATTGATTTGGGAGAAATGTCTTCAGTTTATGAAAGATAATCTCAATGCGGCGGAGGATAATTCTAACCTAAAAAAACTTGAAAACTCTTTCGATTTATTGTTCGATAAAGTACATCCTGTGTCTTTATTGGATAATAATTTAACCTTAATGGTTCCAAGTGATTTTTACAAAGAATACATTGAAGATAACTATTTGTCTTTACTTTCTGCTGCCCTTAAAAAATACATCGGAAAAGGCGTGAAACTTTGGTATCAGGTAATGGAGAATAAGCCTTCCGGAAAAGAAAAACCAATTACGGTAAATGTAAAAGGTAAATCGACTTCGGCTCCAAAAATTCAGGAAACGTTGCCACAAAATATTTCTGCACAAAATATTGTAAATCCGTTCGTAGTTCCGGGAATTAAAAAAATAAACATCGATTCCAATCTAAAAGCTGATTTTTCTTTTGATAATTATGTAGAAGGTGAAAGTAACAAATTTGCTTCTACAGTAGCGAAATCTATTGCTAAAAGACCAGGAGCAACCGCTTTTAACCCTCTGTTTTTGCATGGAGGTTATGGTGTCGGAAAAACGCATCTTGGACATGCAGTGGGATTGGAAGTGAAAAATTCTTTTCCCGATAAAGTAGTTTTATATCTTTCTTCAGAAAAATTTATTCAACAGTTTGTTTCGGCTGCCAAAGCACATAAACAAACAGAATTTGCCAATTTTTATCAAAATATTGATGTTTTAATTATTGATGATATACAGTTTTTATCTGGGAAATCGGCAACACAAGACAGTTTTTTCCATATTTTCGATTTTTTGCATCAAAATGGAAAACAAATTATTTTAACTTCTGATAGAGCGCCTGTTGATATTATGGATATTCAGGAACGTATTGTTTCCCGTTTCAAATGGGGACTTACTGCTGAAATAAAAGCGCCTGATTTTGATACCAGAAGAAAAATTATTGTTGATAAATTGAGCAGAGACGGAATTGTTTTAACAGATGATATGCTGGATTTCTTGGCTACAGAAGTAAAGACAAGTGTTAGAGATTTAATTGGCGTTATAAACTCCGTAATTGCTTATTCTACAGTTTATAAATCTGATCTTACTTTAGATTTGTTAAAAGAAACGATTAGTAAAATTGCTTCTAATAAAAGAAAAGTTATCAATATTCCTTATATTCAAGAAGTGGTTTGCGAATATTTTGGAATTAAAAGAGAAGAATTACTTTCCAAAACCAGAAAAAGAGAAATTGCACTTCCAAGACAGTTAGCTATGTATTTTTCTAAAGAATATACCAGTGCTACCTTTACAAAAATTGGGGAAGAAATGGGTGGTAAAGATCATTCTACCGTGATGTATGCCTGTGAAACGATAAAAGACATTTCCAAAATTGATAAAGAAATAAAAAAATATGTTAAAGAACTTTCGGAAAAACTGAAAGGCTAGTTTTTCTTATCATAAAATACAAGAGGGGTAGCAATATTCCTCTTTTTTATTTATTTTTATAAAAATTGAAGAAATGAAAATTTTAATGGTTTGTTTAGGTAATATTTGTAGAAGTCCGCTTGCAGAAGGTATTTTAGCTTCAAAACTGAATGATGATTTTCAGATTGAATCTGCTGGAACCATTTCGATGCATGAAGGAAAACAGCCTGATAAAAGATCCATAAAAATTGCGGAAAAACATGGAATTGATATTTCTTCGCAACGCTCAAGACCCATAACCAAAACCGATTTGCAGAAATTTGATAAAATTTTCTGTATGGATCTTGAAATTTATAAAGACGTCATTTCATTAACCTCGAATGAAGAACAAAAGCAAAAAGTTTTTTTGTTTTTGGAAGCTGCAGGACAACATGGTGAAAATATTGAAGTTCCAGATCCTTATTGGGGTGATATGAATGATTTTGAAAACATTTTCCAAATGATTGATAAAGCCTCTGAAAAAATTGCAAAACAACTCCTGAAAAATTAAAAATACTTCTAACGTTTCCTTTTTATAATCATGCTTTTCCTAATTCCCGCCTATCTTTCTGAAAATTCTCCTTTAGATTATTTTGCTCCCATCATTAAAGAGTATATTTTTAAAACCGACTATTTTTTTGTAGAAAACGAAAAAACCGCCAGAAAAGTGGTGAAATTTTTTTGTCCCGAAAAAAAGCAAAGCGATTTGAAATTATTTCTTTTAGATAAATATTCTGAAACAGCGGATTTAAAAGAAGCCCAAAAATTAATGAAAGAAGGTCAGGATTTTGGTTTGCTTTCAGAAGCAGGACTTCCCTGTATAGCGGATCCTGGAAATATTATGGTGAAATGGTGCCATGAAAACTCTATAAAAGTTATTCCTGTAAATGGTCCCAGTTCCATCATTTTAGCGTTAATTGCAAGTGGTTTTAATGGTCAGGAGTTTACCTTTCACGGATATCTTCCTATTGATAAAGAGCAAAAAAAGAAGAAAATTCAGTTTTTGGAAAGCTTGGTTCAGAAAAACGGTGCGTCTCAAATTTTTATGGAAACCCCTTATCGTAACAATGCGCTTTTAGAAGATTTAATTAAATTTTTGAATCCGAATTCACAGCTTTGTATCGCTGCAAACATCAAC
>JAEZWE010000227.1 GCA_023420435.1 Bacteroidota bacterium | reverse complement strand
ATCCAAATCCTTTTACAGAAATTTTGAATGTTGATGTTAAAGAAAACGCGACAATTTCCATTTTCGATTTGAGCGGAAAACTGGTTTCCATAAATATTTTGAAAAAAGGAAAAAATGAGATTAATAAAGCCGAATTAAGCAATGGCATTTATGTGTATCAGATTAAAAATATAAAAGGAGAAGTCGTTTCTTCAGGGAAAATAATTAAAAAATAAATCATGAAAAAAGCAATATTATTATTTACCATAAGTTTATCATCATTTTGTTTTTCTCAGCTCACATTAGTAAAGCAGCTTACAAATGAGGAAATTCCCGCCTTTGATGAGGTGTTGCAGAAACAGATTTTTAATGGGAAAATGTATTATTTCGGTAAAAATACTTCCACCCAGAATTGCAGAATATATGTAACAGACGGAACTGCTTCCGGAACTGTACTTTTAAAGGATTTGGGAGCTATCTATACTACAGGTTCAGGAAATTACAGTATTACTGGTGAGTTTAACCAAACTTCAGACCGACTTTTTTTTACACGTTCCCAACATTTGAATCCTTCAACAGGAGGAACTCCTACAGAAATTACTTCGGAATTATGGGCTACAGACGGCACTTCTGCAGGAACGGTTAAGCTCCTTACCAAAACAAATCCTATAGCAGGTTACAGTTCTGCATTTCCCATGGTTTTATTTGGAGATTCTTATGGAACACATCCTGAAAATCTCAATTATGTGGGAAACAAATTAATATTCACTGCTTATGATCCCGACAATGCTACAATTAATTATACGAACCAGATAGCTTGGGTTTCAGATGGAACTGTTGCTGGTACACAACCGCTTTTAACCAATACGGGTGAAAAAATTTACGGAGGTTCCGGAGGTGGAACAAAAATGAACGGCAAATATTATTTTGGAGGAAGAAGCCAGCTTACGGTAAATCCGGGAGGTTTCTTATATGAAACGGACGGAACGCCAAGTGGAACAAAAAAAATAAATCCATCCGCTTCCAACTGGTACGTTGGCTCAACTTTTAGCGAACCTTTAAACGGCAAATTTCTTTTTTGGGCAACAGACAATTTGGGAACGTGGCCACAGTCAAATTACGAAATATGGCAGTCCGACGGAACTGCAGCCGGAACTTCACTTTTTTATGAAACCCTTCCAGGTATGGATTCCAAGAAGCCGTATTATGGCAATGCGCTGGATTTCGTAAATGATGGACAGAAATTATATTTTATGCTTCAGCCAGACCCGGCAAACAATAACAGCGAAGAAATTTGGGTTACAGATATTACAGTTAGTAACACAAAAAAAATCAGAGATGCTGCCAATTACTTAACTGAGGAAGTTAGAATCTCTAACGGAAAAATTTATTTTCAAGAATTTACACTTCCATCGGGATCATCATCTCAAAGAAGACTGTCGTATTCTGACGGCACAGTTTCAGGTACTTTCCCTGTGCTCTCTAAAAATACAGCTTATCAAAGTATGGAAATTTACAATGGTGCACTTTATTTTAAAGATTATGATCAAATGGTGCCCTATCTTTCTACACAAGTACAGGATAATATGGAACTTTGGCGAAGTGACGGAACCGTTTTAAATACCGGAAGAGTTTTGGATATTTATCCCGGATCGCAAACGGTGTTAACTTATACTATTTCCAACTCCTCAAAACCGCGTGATTTTTTTGTACTGGGTAACAGTTTATATTTTGTGGCAGACAATGCAGGCGGCGTAAAAAATCTGTACAAATTTACGGGAGACTACACATTTAATAATTCTGTAAACAACAGCTGGAACAATCCCACAAACTGGAATGCAGGAGCACTTCCGGGAGCCACTGATCCTGTCAATATTCCTTCCGGTTTTCCTGTTACTGTTAATGGAAACGCTTTTGCAGGAAATCTAAATTTGAATTCACCGTTAAATGTCAGCGCGGGAAATATGAATATTGGGGGAAATCTAAATTTAGGATCAAGTGTAACCCTTAACAATAATAATCTGAACTTGATTGGAAGCAATTCCCAAATCTCCAACGGAAATTCTACCAATTACATTATTACTAACGGAACAGGAACAGTAAACGTAGAAAATCTAAATTCTGCAAAAGGAACGGTAAATCTTCCAATAGGAACTGCAACAAATTACAATCCTGTTTCTATTGCAAACAACGGAACTTCCGATACATTTTCTGTAAAAGTTTCAGATGGAATTTCTAATACAACAAACGGAGCTGTTAATGCAACCTGGGATATTGCAGAAACAACTGCAGGTGGAAGTAATGTAAATGTGACTTTAGGTTGGAATGCTTCACAGCAAAACGGAACCTTCAGTTTAGCCGATGCAAAAGTGGGGCATTTTGTAAACGGAGCCTGGACAGAAGAAAATTCAGGAAGCGTTACAGGAAGCGGACCTTACACGATTTCGGCAACCGGAATTTCCAGTTTTTCACCATTTGCAGTAATGAATTTTACAGCTTTAGGAACGGTAGATTTTTCAAAATCAGAACATGCAGTTTATCCAAATCCTTTTACAGAAATTTTGAATGTTGATGTTAAAGAAAACGCAGCAATTTCCATTTTCGATTTGAGCGGAAAACTGGTTTTAATTCATATTTTGAAAAAAGGCAGAAATGAAATCAACAAAGCTGAGCTT
Source organism: Bacteroidota bacterium (assembly GCA_023420435.1). Lineage (GTDB taxonomy): Bacteria > Bacteroidota > Bacteroidia > Flavobacteriales > Weeksellaceae > JAEXBA01. Next base: position 1,609 of record JAEZWE010000227.1, on the reverse strand, counting down.
CAAAGAGGAGTTTATGTTTATCAAGTTAAAAACACGAAAGGTGAAGTAATTTCTTTTGGGAAAATTATTAAAAAATAAATTTAAAAAATCATGAAAGTATTAAAAAACCTTTTAGCAGTATTGCTAATGCTGACAATTGCAATGTCTTGCGATCCAAATGATCCGGTTATTGATCCGGGAACTCCAACAAGTGAACTTAAACTTTATCTAATTGATACAGCAAAAATCAATTCCATTAAAACGGACGGAACTTCAGAACAAATTTTAATCAACAGAAAATTCAATACTTCAAGTTATATTTCTGGATTATGTTTTAATAATGAAGGCACAAGAATGATTTATGTAGATGAACAAAATCCAACATTTACCGGTATTAAATCAACGATTAGATCTGCAAATTTGGATGGCAGTGATGATAAAGAGATTTATCAGGTAATGGACGATATGCAAATAGACATGATAAAGGTTACAGATGATAATAAAATTTTTGTCATACAATCAAATGGGCAGTTGAATAGTATTAAAAACATCACTATGAATTTGGACGGAACAGGAGTTCAGGTTGTTACAGGATATCGAATTTATACAGATCTTACCAAAAACAAAAAATATGGTATTTCCAGAAGTGGTTCGGGAACTAATCCGAATCGTATTTCAATAATAGATTTAACTGGAGATGCTGGAGCTGGTTCTTTATATATGAATGTTGATTTTCCGGATTTTCCTTATGAAGGTTCTTTCAGTAATGATGGAAAATATGCGATTATTCCTTTTAAAGATGGCGCAAATCTTAAATTGAGAGTTGTTGATATGATGGCAAAAACTTTTACTGATAAAATAATCAAATCAAATTACACAGCAAGCTGGGCCTACCTTTTTGCAAGATTATCCAACGACGGAAAAAAACTGGTTTATACCATTGCAGGAGATACACCAAAATCTGAAACAATTATTATCAATTTATCGGATAATACCAGCAGCTCCTTTTTAAATAACGATGATAATATATTCGAAGTTTATCCCTATTAAATTTTAAATACGTAAAATGACGTATTTGCAAAATTTTTGAAACTTCATAAACTTGTACATTCTTAATAGAAATAATGAAGGAGAAGATGAAGTAATTTTTTTCAATTTTTTTATTTTTTTGGAGTGTCCGGATAGTAATTCGGGCACTTCTTTTCTATATATTTGTAAAAACTAGAAAACGCATGACAATATTAGTAACAGGAGGTCTTGGTTACATTGGATCACATACGGTAGTTGAACTTTTAAACAATGGTTTTGAAGTCGTAATTGTGGATGATCTCTCCAATTCAGAAAAATTTATTCTTGAAAATATTGAAGAAATATCAGGAAAAAAACCAATTTTCTATCCTTTTGATTTAAAGAGAAAAGAACTTCTTTCTCAGGTTTTTAACGCACATCAAATTGAGGGATGTATCAATTTTGCAGCATTTAAAGCGGTGGGTGAAAGCCAAATTATTCCTTTGGATTATTATGAAAATAATTTAGGAACTTTAATTAATTTGCTTCAAGAGTTTAAAGAAAGAAATATTTCCAATTTTATTTTCAGTTCCAGTTGCACCGTTTATGGACAAGCTGACAC